>JAITMZ010000068.1 GCA_031290725.1 Spirochaetaceae bacterium | reverse complement strand
CAATTGTTCCGCCAACGTTAAGCGCTGTGGAACCGGCGGCGGCGATGGCCTCCACGACTGTCGTGTCCAGGTCGGCGGGGTCTTCAAACGCGAACGCTGTGCCACTCGCGGCCGTCAGCGTTCCGCCGGACTTTTCGAGCGTCGCGCCGGAGGTAAAAGACAATGTTGCGGTGCTGCTGGCAGTGACCGTGCCGCCCTTAATGGCAAACACGGGGGCATCAGCGGCTGCCGGAACAACGCCGGGGGTGCCCACAATCACCGTGGCAGCCCCGGTCAGGTTGACGGTGCCGGTGCCGGCAGCCACCGTGACTTTGGTGCCGTTGGGCACCACCAGTTTTGCGGAGGTGACGTTAAGCGTTCCCCCCGTCTTCACGGTGATGCTGCCCTTGCCGCTGGCGGAAACCGCCCGGCTGTTCAGGTCGGCCAAATCCGCCAGGATCAGCGTCTTGCCGCTGGGAACATCGAGGACGGCTTCTTCGCCGGCCCCCGAACCCAGGACGAGGTCGCCCACAAAGTAGACGATGGTGTGCCCTTCGTCAAAGTACGCCTTCACGCCCCGCGCCGTAGTGGCCGTGGCTGCCGGAAGGCCGGGAGCGCCCGTGCCGCCCGCCGCGTTTCCGCAGCCCGTGAACGCCATGGCAGCGAGTAAAATCGCCGCCAAACCAAATAATGCTTTTCGCATCTTGAACCTCCTATAAGAAGTCCGTTATACTGATACTCCCGTCCCGCTTTCGTGCCGCATAACATGCGGTGTCCGTCAAGACTTGATTGCGGTGACGGGTTTTTATCAGCACAGACAATTCTTTCCAAACCGTCTGATACCATCCCCTTCGCACCAGTAGGTGCGAACGAGTTTGCTGCGCAAACTCTTTGGCAAGTCTTTTTGAAGGGCTTGCCATGTCCGAACCACTGCCGAAAGGAATGGTATTAGACGCTCTTCTCCACATTTTTTCACACTTCTTCTTGCACTCACCATTCCGGTTGCTGAGCCTGTCGAAGCACCCCACACGGAGCCGCAGAGGCACGGAGGGGGGGGGTTGGGCGGCCTTCCGGAATCTTCAAAGCAGAAAGCGGCCCTCCTTATTCTCCGTGCCTCTGTGGCTCCGCGTGAGGTCTTTTCACACTTCATCACGGGACTATCGTGCTCACCATCGCGCTTAACGGCCCCGAATCGCCCTTGCCGTTCTCGAAGGCGCAGGCGAAATGTATCTTCTTGCCCCAGTCAGGCTGCTCAAAGACAAACTCGTGCTTGAGCTTGTTCTTGAACGTGGAATGACGCAGGTTCGCCGGGTTGGGGTCTGGCTCGTCCGTGATCTCCCAGTAATACTTCACCCCTGCGGCGTTGGGCGGCCAGGTGCCTTCCACTTCCACGAGGATTTTGCCGTCCGCGGCGGCCCTGGCAATAACAATCGGGCGCTCATCCGGCGGCGGATGGTTCGTGGGGATGGTGTCGCGGTTGGGGATGCCCATGGCGCGGCGGTCCTCGTCGGTAACCGGCGGAAAGCGCAGGTACTGGCTCACAAAGGGCCGGATGATTTTCTCCGCGCTCTTGCGCGCGTCGTTTTTGGCCAGCGTATCCACCGGCGTGTGGGGGGAGAGGGTCTTTACGTAGGCCGCGTGCCACACAGGGTACGCGTCAATGAAGTTGCTCGCCGCCGCCCCCTTGATGCTGGGCCACTCAGGCGTGTCGCCGCTGGTCTTGGTGTCCACATACTCGGTCGCGTTGTGAAAGAAGACGTCAAAATCGGCGTCTTTTCCAGGCATGTAGTCTTTTCTGTAAGGCATACTGTTCTCCTTCTAAAGTAAAACATCTAAGAATGCCCATACGGGCATTCAAAAATACCACCATTTGCCGCAGGACTGCGCAGGTTTGTCATGGGACTGCGCAGGTTTATCGCAGGACTGCGCAGGTTTGCCGCGGGACTGCGCAGGTTTGCCGCGGGACTGCGCAGGTTTATCGCAGGACTGCGCAGGTTTATCGTAAAACTGCGCAGGTTTATCGTAAAACTGCGCAGGTTTGTCATAAAGGGCATCTTTAGCACCTACCAGTGCGACTTGAGGGGCCTTCTTTGGTGCGCCGTGGTGCTTCCGCCCCTTCGACTGCTTCGACAAGCTCAGCAACCGTTGTTTGGCTTCGCGGTGCCTGAGCCTGTCGAAGGCCGCAGGCCACGGCAGAGGATATGAAAAACAGCATCCAAGTATACTGGGTGCTGATAATTCCTTGGGGAGAATGACTGTGTGCGGGTTACTGGGCTGGGAAAAATGCCAGCCAAAGAGTTTGCGGCAGCAAACTCGTTCAAACCTACTGGTTTGAAGGGAAGCGGCGCAATCGCGGCGCGGGAGGGCGGCGGTCAAAGTGAAGGTGCGGTCAAACATAGTGATTAGTATACCACGAAAAAAAAAGTGTGTCAAGCGAATTTACGGGAAATTGTGCAGAATTTTACCGAATTTTTGAAAAAAACGAATCGCTGCCCACAAGCCGAAACCCCGTGTCCTCTGTGGGACACTTTCTTCAGTATTTCCCACGGAGGACACGGGGACGCGGAGGATGAATAGGCTGGCTTGCGAGGAGTTTGGGGGTTGCCAGACTTCCGACAGGCTAACCCAATCCTCCCTCGCGTCTCCGTGGGAGGTCTTTTTTACACTTTTTTTCACACTCCTTCCATTGTTCGTGCGTCCCCGTGTGAGAAAAAACACAGAGTCCCAGAAAAAGTGTGAAAAAAACCCTGCGATCTCACCTTTTCCAGAACGCCGGGTACAAAAACAGCAGCACCGGGTAGAACTCGAAGCGCGCGGCGAACATCACGAAGGTGAACCACCACTTGGCCGCCGGGGTCATCATCCCCAAGAACGTCAGGGTGGTGCCCAGGGCCGCCTGATTGTTCCCCGTTGCTGCCAGGGCGGCGCGGAGGGACTCGTTGAAGGGCGCACCGCAGGCGGAGGCCGCCAGGACGGTGAGGAACACGAAAATAAGAAACACACACAAATAGCCGATGGCCAAAAAAGGCCCCCGCCCGGTATAGGGCCGACCGTTCATCCGCAGGGTAAAAATCCCCTGGGGATGGAGCATACGCTGGGCCTCTTTTTTGCACTGTTTCCCCAGGATCACCCACCGGATGATCTTTATCCCCGTGGCGCTGGACCCGGAGCAGCCCCCCACAAAGAGCATGAAAAACAGGATCACCGCGGTGGGGCCTGAGCGCGCCACATTCTGGGCGATAAGCCCCGTGGTGGTGATGTTCGCCGCGGAAAGGAAGAGACCCTGGCGAAAATCCCCCCCCAGGGTGAAGCCCAGGAGCAGCGCAGAGACTGAAATCACCAGGGCGTAGGCCCGCAGTTCGCTGTTTTTGAGCACCTGAGCCAGGCGATGAGGGAAAGGCCCGATAAAGGACGCGGCGAAAAGGGCGTAGTACAGGCGGTAGTTGATGCCCCCCAGGAAGGCCGCCAAAGCGCAGACGCTGGTGACGGCGGTGGAATGGTAGTAGGCAAGGCCCTCGGTGCGGGTGGAAAAACCGCCGGTGGACACGCAGGAGAAACTATGGGAGAGGGCATCGAGCCAGTCCATGCCGCCTATCATCAGGGCCGCCGCGAGCATCACCGTGAGGGCGGAGTATATTTTTAGCACGAACAGGGCGTAGGGGAGCGCCTTGGGGATTACCTTGTCGTCCCCCGCGCCGGTGCTGCCGGAGTACAGCTCCTGGAACGCACCCTTGGCCGCCGTCGGGGCGTAGACCATGAAGAACATGATGCTCCCCAGGCCCCCCAGCCATTGGGTGGCGCACCGCCACAGATTGAGGGCTCGGTGCAAAGACCCCACGTCCTCGATGACGGTGATCCCCGTGGTGGTCCACCCGGAGACGCTCTCGAAGACCGCATCGGTCCAGGTGCCCACCGCGCCGGCGATATAGAATGGGATAGCGCTGAGAAACATGAGAGCCAGGGGCCCCAGGATGATCATCGCAAAGTCTCTACGCCGCATGTCCCCTCCACAGCGCCGGGGAAAAAAGGAGCGCCACCGTCCACAGTTCCAGCCGCCCGGCGATCATGGCCGCGCAAAACCACAGCTTGGCCCCGTCATGGAAAAACGCATAGTTCCCCGACGGCCCCAGCCGCCCCAGGCCCAGGCCGACGTTCCCCACGATCGCCAGGGCCGCACCGACGGAGGTGTATAAATCAATGCCGGAAAACGACGCCACCACTGCGGTCGCGGCGGTGAGCAGGGCGTAGAGGAAAAAGAAGGCCGCCACGGAATAGACCAAGTCGGTCCTGCCCATGCGCTTGTTCAAACTGATGGAATAGACCTGCCGGGGATGCACAAAGCGGCGAAACTGGTTCCGCATCTGCTTGGCCATCACCACCCAGCGCACGATCTTGATGCCCCCGGCGGCGGACCCGGAACAGCCCCCCAGGGCGAGCATCATCATCAGGATGGGCTGGGCCAGGGCGTGCCATTGGGAATAATCGGTAAAAGCAAGCCCCGTGGTGCTGATAAGCGAAGCGCTGTGAAAGGCCGCCGCCAGAAAAGCGCCGCCCAGGCTCCCGAATGCGGGCAGAATAATGAGAGTCAAGGCCAGGATGATCAGGCTGCTTATCACCAGAAAGGCCTTGAATTCCGTGTCATTGACGATGCTGCGGAATTGAAAGCGGAACAGGGCATAGTAGAGGGAAAAGTTCACCGCCGCCAGGAACATAAATATCGTACAAATAATGTTTACCGGGGTGGAAGCGAAGGAGGCCAGACTGTCGTTCCGCGTGGAAAAGCCGCCGGCCCCCAGGATGGAAAAGGCGTGGGCAATGGCGTCGGGAAAGCTCATCCCCGCCAGCATCAACAGCACTGTTTGCGCCGCCGTGAGGCTTGCATAGATGATCCAGAGAATTTTGGCGGTGTCGGCGATCTTGGCGGTGATCTTGGTTTTGTCCGGCCCCGAGGTTTCCGCCTTGATCAACTGGAAGCCCCCGATCCCCAGGAGGGGCATGAGGGCCACGGTGAGGCCGATGATCCCCAGCCCCCCCAGCCAATGCAGTTGGCACCGCCACACCCCCACGCCCACGGGAAGCCCTTCGATGTCGCTGAGGATCGTGGCGCCGGTGGTGGTGATCCCGGAGACGCTCTCGAAGACCGCGTCTATCACCGAGGGGAAGCGGCCGGAAAGCAAAAAAGGCACCGCGCTGATAAGGCTGGCAAAGACCCAGCACAGGGCCACCACGAGGTACCCGTCCCGGCCGCTTATCTTGAGGGGCTCGTGCCGGGTGGCTAGATTCATGACAAGGGCGGCGGCCCAGGAGAAAGCCATGGGCGCCAGGAACACCCCCGGATTCTCCCGGTAGTAGAACGCCAGGCCCAGGGGGAACACCATGGTGGCGGAAACCAGGGCCAGCACATAGGCGCCGATCTTCAAAAGGCCCCTGAATCGCACGGCTCCCCTCCCCTAGGTCTTGCCGCCCAGCAGGGCGAGCACTTTGGCGGCATTGTCGGTGTTCACCCCCAGGATCAGGCGGTCCCCGGCGTCTATGGCGGTGTCCCCCACGGGGATGGCATACGCGGCGGCGACCCCGGAATGCGCGCCTTCCGCCGGGGTTTCGGCAGCGGCTCCCTGCTTTTGGATGAGCAGCAGGACAAAGGCACCGGGCACGGCGATCTCCTTCACCGTCTTGCCGCACACCGGCGCGTGTTCGGGCACCTCAAACTCGATGATCTCCAGGCCGCCGGAGGACACGGTGTGTATCCCGGTGACGCTTTTCCCCCGGAGATGGCTCAAAATGGTGTCCACCACTGCGTCCTTCAGGGGGATGGCCACGTCGCTGCCGATTTTTCGGGAGATTTCGGCAAATTCCGCGCTGGCCACCAGGGCGATGGTCTTTCGCACCCCCAGGGACTTGAGGTACCCCGCCACCACCATGTTGAGTTCGTGGTTATGGGTCACGCAGATCACCAGGTCATAGGAAGCGATGCCCTCTTCGTCCAGGAAAGCTTCGTCGGTCACGTCCGCGCGAAACACGCTGGCACTGGGGAAGCGCTCGGAAGCGGCCTTGGCCATGGCCTCGTCATTGTCGATGATGGCGAATTGCTGGCGAAAAAAACGGGTCTTAAACAAGCGGGAAAACACGCCCCCGCGATGCTGTACCAGGCGCTCGGCGATGATCGTACCGATGCGCCCGGCGCCCACCAGGGCGATTTTATTGATCGCTTCAGCCCGGGACCCGCAGAGCCCCAGAAAATGGGGGATGCTGTCCGGCAGGGTGAGCATCCCCAGCACGTCCCCAGCGTGAATCACCGTGGCCCCCGAGGGCAGGCCGGCCTTGTCCTGGGATTCAATGTAGGCGACGAGGCACTGGCGGTCGGAGATTTGCCTGAGGTCCAGTACCCGCGCCCCGTCCAGGCGGCTCTTTGCCTCCACGGTGATCCGGGTCAGGACATATTCCGCATCGTGAAAGGCCAGCACGTCGGTGACCGCGCCGTGCTGTACCGCCCGGCACACCGCCTCGGCAGCCTCCACGTCGGGGTGGACCATGTGGTCAATGCCGTAGAGGGGGCGGCGGTCGCCGGAAAAGGCCTCGGCATGCACGGTGCGGATGTTCCGGGTGTTCACATAGTAGCCGTAGTTCCGCACCCGGGCGATTTTCAGGCACTTGGGATACACCGCGTCCGCCAGGGAACAGGTGATCATGTTCACCTCGTCCGATTCGGTCAGGGCCACCAGCGCGTCGGCCTTGGCGATCCCCGCATCCTCCAGGGCCTGGAGGCTGTTCCCGTCGGCGTTCACCACCATGCAGTCCAGGCGGTTGGACACCCGGCGCACCAACTCGCCGTCATTCTCGATGATGGCCACGTTGTTTTTCTCCGAGATCAGGCGCTTTGCCAACTGCACGCCGGTGAACCCGGCGCCGATAATGATTATTCTCACAAGGGGAGTATATCGCGGATGGGGAAAATATGCAAGAGCCGCGTAGTGTCAACTTATTAGAAACGCAGTGAAAAATTGGTGCTGGCGAAGGCAAAAGCCTCACTGGGGCGCAATTTTTATCGCTATGCCGCTCTATTTTTGGATAAAAATAGTAAAAACAAACATTTTCATGGATAAATACCGCAAAGAAGCGCAAAATTCCAGTATATAAAACACAACTTTCCTGTAGCAGTGACATGAGGAAACTAATGGTGAAGGCAATTATCTAACTACGCGCTGTCACGGTAATAGTGATGATGCAAGCCAAACAACACCGATTTCTGCCTGATTTTTCCGCAGGGATTATTCGGCGGCGGCGGGTCGTTGGGGATGCCCTTTAGGCCCTGGTGCGGGCGGAAGTTGTTGTAATAGTCTATATATTCCCGTACGATATTCCGCAATTGCTTTTCGCTAAAAATCACAAAATGGTCCAGGCACTCTTGCCGAATGGAACGGATAAAGCGCTCTGCGAAGGCGTTCATGTTTGGGGAATAAGGGACGGTCGGAACGCTTTTTATGAGATAATCATGGTAAGGAAAATACTTAAACTCACCTGAATTGTCGTGAATAAGATATGAATTTGGGTGGACATATTCAAAACCGAAAATTTGGTTACGCAAAAATAGGCGGTTTGGATTACGCGTAATGCCGAATTGTACGATTTTTCGGGTTTTTAATTCAAAAATAAAAAAGACATAGAAGCGGGTAAAGGCGAAACTGTCCACGGTAAGAAAGTCAGATGCAAAAATGCTTTGCCATTGCGAGGATAAGAAGCGTTTCCACGCGCCGGAAGGTTTAATATCGCCGGTTTTGCGGTAGTGCGCTAAAACGCGCCTAACCGTCTCATGGGAAACATTGATCGAGAGTTTAAGCAATTCATCACGGATACGGCGAACGCCCCAAGTGTAGTTGTTGATTTTCATCTGTTTGATAAGCTCGCGAGTTTTTTTTGAAATTGCCGGCCGCCCGCTCCTTTTCGCGCGGGATACGTCCAATATTTTTTAATAGCGTTTTTCCACACATTGAGTATGGTTTGCGGTGAAACAATCGAGAAAAACCGCACGGCATTGGCCGCCTTTTTGAAAAAGGTATGTATGGCATATTTTTCATGCACTTCAAACGGCAGCTTAATATGGCGCTGTTCAAAATACCTGCGGTAATGCTGGTTTTCAAGCCAGAGCAGGACTATTTCTGAGGACAGGTTATTTTTTTTGTGTAAATAGAACACCAAAAAACGGAGCAAGAGCAGGGCCAATTTAAGGAACATAAGACCTCCTCAGTTTCGGTAATTACTGTGGCGAGCCGGCAATTTTGGGCCAGCAAACGAACAAAACACGTTTCCATCCTGCTCATAGTGACCGGGAAACCCCATCTCCCCTGGAAGCGAACAAGGCCGCGCACCGGTATTCCTTCCCACCGGCAGACACCCGGTAGACAACCTCAAGGCCCCAGGCGGCGCGGTCCTTGAGCAAGACCGTCACATCCACAATCTCTATCCCCCGGATGAGTGTATTGGCTTTTCTATTGGCGGCAAATTTCTCAGCGGCAGTAACGCTGTTCTCCCAATAGGGGAATACCACCGGTTCGATTTGATCCCGCAGCTTCTGGTCGCAGGAGAGTATGAGCCAGGCGGTCCGCAGGGTAGAGAAAGAGCGTTCCTTGTGGTGGGCCGCGCTAAAAAAAGCGGTACTCGCCGCCGATGCCAGGTTTCTCTTTTTGTGCCGGACAAAAAGGGCCGCCGGGAGGACGTGCTTTGGGGGGCACGGGACTTTAGGCCGGCAGTTCTCATTTACAAAGAATTTCTTACCGCGAAGTCGAATAAGTCGCTAGCGCAACGAAGGCCTGTAAAGGCCGTAGTTTCCAGCGAAACGGAAAGGAAAAAAGTGGTTTTTATCCCTGAAAACTTCTTCGACTTAGCGGTTAAATTCCTTTTATTCTTTGTAAATGAGAATTGCTGACTTTAGGCGCCGTCTGCTTGACAGGGTAGGACAACCCGTGGTATAGTCACGGTGAGTGTGTACGAACACCCAACTATTCTGGAAGGGTATATTACTATGACTGTACGTGAAATCGCTGAGCTGGCGGGAGTTTCCATAGGAACCGTTGACCGGGTCCTGCATCACCGTGGGCGGGTGGCCCCGGGGACGAAAGCGCGGGTGGAGGAAATTATTGAGCACTATCAATTTACGCCGACCCCGATTGCCCGGCGGCTCAAGCGGAACCGGGCCTACCGGTTTTGCGTCCTCATCCCCCGGCGTGACCTGGACTCCGGCTATTGGGGGCAGATCACGGGGGGCATACGGAATGGAGCGGCGGAGATTGCGCCCCTGGGGGTGACCGTGGACATCCACGAATACGACCGCTACGACTTGCCGTCCCTGCACCGCCGGGCCGACGACATACTGCGGAGCAGCCCCGACGGCGTGATTCTCCCCCCGGTCATGTCCGAAAAGACCCGGCCCTTTATCGAGGCGCTGCAAGCCGCACAGACACCCTATGTCTTTGTTGACGCGGACATCCCCGACATGAAGCCCCTCTCCGTGGTGGGCCACGATTCCTTCAAGGGGGGCTATCTTGCGGGTCGGCTCATGCACCTCTTTGGGGGCCGCATCAC
>JAITMZ010000043.1 GCA_031290725.1 Spirochaetaceae bacterium | reverse complement strand
GCCAAACAGGGCCACGGAGACGCCGCAAAAGCCATCGACCGCTATCTGAAAGGCGGCTTCGGCACCGGCTTTGTCTACGTGGCTCCCGACGGGGCCAACTACCTGATTACCAACCACCATGTCATTGCCCAGGCGGACAAACTGTCCGTCACCTTTGAAAAGCTGGACGGCGCAAAAACCACCTATGACCGCTTACGGGTTATTGCCGCGGACGAGGACATCGACATTGCCCTGCTGGCCTTTGCGGACGACGTGCGGCCATTCCCGGCCGGCCTGTCCTTTGTGAGCGCCCCGGCGGAAGAAGGGAGCGACGTGTATGCCGCGGGCTTTCCCGGCCTGGGAAACGCCGCAGTCTGGCAATTCAGCCGGGGCATGGTCTCCAACGCCGCGGTGCGGCTTCCCGTGGAGGACGACGAAGACGTCCCCGAAGCCGCCCTGGGGCCCTACATCCAGCACACCGCCCAGATTGACCCCGGCAACTCCGGGGGCCCCCTCTTAATTCAGCGCGAGGGGGTTGCCGCGGGCTATGCGGTGGCGGGGATCAACACCCTGAGCGCCCGGAGGCGCCAGGCGGCCAACTACGCCATCTCGGTGAACCGCGCCCAGGAGTTCATCACTCAGGCCCTGGTCCCCGCTGACCCGGTGAAAGACCGGGCCAAACTGGACGCCCAGCTTGAGTCCTTCATCAAGGGCCTGGGCGCGCCCAAGACGGTCTATCCCCACATCGCCCGGTATCTTTCCAACGCCTGCACCGCAAGCAACGCCGAATACGCCCTCTCGGAAGTATCCGACCGGGCCCCCAAAACAGTGCAGCAGCGCATCTACGACAGCCTGGACTACCCCCTGGACGGCATGAACGACGCCGTGGCCTAGCTCATCGAGGACTCCCTGCGGGGCAAGAAGGGCGGCGCGCTCCACGCAGCCCTGGGGGAGGTTACCCAAAACGCCAACGGCAGTTATACCGCGATCATCAAAGTGGGGGACGACCGCACCGTGTCTACCACCTGGGTCACCGAATACGGCATCTGGCGGCTGGATAAAGCGGGGGACCTGGTTACCGGCGACAAAACCCTGGCGGAAACCAAAAAAAAGCAAAAGGACGCCGACAAAAAACTCCGGGATAGTTACGACCTGCTCGTCATGGCCGGTTATTCATATATCGTAGACAGCCCGGCGGCAATATGGCTACAGGGCAAAAGCAAAACCGGCTATTTCACCTACGCCCTGGACGGTTTTATCGGCCTTGTCGGCGGCCCCTTTGTACAGATTGACGGCACCATCGGCCTGGAATTCCCGGTCAAACGGGCCGGCCTGGCCCTGCTGCCCTTTGCGGACATTGGGGTGGGCATGCGGTTCGCCCCTATAATCGAAGAAGGTACCTGGCACCAAACCGAGCATGTTTCGAGCCCCGGAGCCGGTATACTGGCGCGGGTGGGGCTTGCCCTCACCTCCAGAGCGGCGCCGGGGCTGTTCGGCGCGGTGAGCTATCAATTCAACGCCTTTTCGCCCCTGGGAGCGGCCTTGGGATCCAGCACCAGGTTTAAAGACCCGGCCAAACATTTTATCAACATCGGCATCGGATACGCCTTGTAACAAGGGCGGAAGGGGCGGTCTCCGCAAGGAGGCCGCCCCTTCCGCCAACAAAGGCCAAGCCTTCTGAGCGCTTCCGTCGGCAAGAATTTTTGTAAAACCCCCTTTTTTTCTCAAAAAAGTGACCAAAAAACAGCCAACTCATACTATATAAAGTACAGGAGTTTGTTGTGAAAAAACCATTCGGATTTTTGGCTCCTTTGGTGTGCCTGTGCGTCATCTGCGGGTGCGCCAAAGAAAAATCCCGGCGGGATGAATTGCTCGCAGGGAAGGAAGCCCTAGTGATGGGGCGGGACGAAGAATCTCTGGAGATTTTCGCTGGTCTGGAAAAGCGCAACCCCCGGGACACGGAGGCCCGAATCTGGAAAATTCGCGCCCTCACCCTGCTGGGCTGCAGTAAAGAGGCCGCCGGGGAACTTGACCGGGAGACGGCTTTTAATCCCGGAGACTGGCGATTGTATTTTCAGGGCGCCCTCATCGTGGGGCGCACCGGGGACATGGAGAAACGCATCGCCATGCTGAAAAGCGCCGAGACCTGCCTGAAAGATTCGGCCCGGGTGTATGTGGAACTGGCAAAGGTATGGTATTCCCTGGGGGTGAGCGACCGGGCACAGGAGATGATATCCCGCGCCCAGGCAGTGTCCCCCGAAGGTGCCTTCAGCGAATCCCTCGCGACGCTGGATGGCCTCCTGGCCGGCGAAAAGGCCGCCGGGAAGTCTACCGGGGAGGCCCGAAATGCGCATTAAACGGTTGATTCGCGGCAAGGGTTTCACCTTTTGCCGCGGGCGGCGGGGTATACCAATTCCGGCGGCGCTTATCCTGACCTCCCTGCTTTCAGGCTGCGCTTCACTGGGCTACCGGGCGGACTTTTTCCGGCAGCACACCCCCCTGACCGGCGACTTCATCATCCGCCGGGTAGAGGTGCTGGTGGACCACGGGGCGGACGGGGATTTGGCTTGGGAGGTGGAGGAATACGCCGGGGTACGGGCCAGAAAAAACGTTGATTTTACTCTGGGGGGCACAAGGGACACGCCGTCCTTTGGGGTGGATATTTCCCTAGTGCAGCGGTCATATATTCACAAACTGGCAATCCGTACGTCTATCTACGGTACTCTCACGGTGCGGAACCAGGTCGGGGAACCCCTGCTCATCCAGACCTGCTGCTTTATGGGGAATAAGACGCTGGTATCCGCCGCAGTACAAAAAAGGGTGGTGGACGTCCTGTTTGGAAAGGCCCTGAGCCGGCAGCGGAAGGATTTTTCCCGGTGGAAGCAAGAGCAGTTGGACCGGACAAATAGGGAAACAGAGTGATGACGGGACGGCGATTTGCGGCGGGGGTGCTCCTGGGGGCGCTTGTGCTCACGCCCCACAGGCTCGGTGCGGAGGAATTGTCCGTACAAAGAAGCGCGGAGTATGTACTCACGTCCCTGGACCAGGCAGTTCAGCTTGGCCGGGGAAACTCGAAGAAGATGCGCTATCAGGAACTGGAGATGCTCACCAACCGAAGGCTGGCGAAACAATCCGTTAAAAGTTTTTTGCCCGTGGCATCCATTTCTTTTTCAGAGAACGACGCCGTCACCCGGGGAGCGCCGGATTCCCGGAGCAAAAGTCTGCAATTTTCCCTGTCCCAACTGGTGTTCGACGGGGGAAAAAATCGGGCGCAGTACCAGCTTGCCAACATCAACGCTCTGTATTCCTTCTACGAATACCAGTTGGCGGTAAAGCAATTCGAGACACAGATCATCACCGCTTACCGCCAATGCCTATTGCTCCGGAGAAAACAGGAAATACAGCGGGAACTGTGGCAAAACGCCATTGACCAGCGAGATATCATCCGGGCAGAATACGAACTGGGACTGGTACTGGAAACGGACTACCTGGAGGTGGCCCTGTCGGCGGCGTCCATCGAATTGCAGACCAAGCAGCTCGCCGAGGAGACGGGAAAACAACACCGCGGCCTGGGGGTTCTGCTGGGCATGGAGGGTGGCACACAAATTGTCATACACGATGATTTGGCAGCGCCGGGAACGTACCTGCCCCTGGGGAAACATCTGGACCAACTGTGGCCTATCGTCAAGGCGGCCAGTGTGGAGATGCAAAAACAGGAGATCAACTATCTGTACCAGAAAATTCAGGTAAAGAAGGCTAAAAACCTCTTTGCCCCGGCGATAACCCTAGAGGGGGGCGTCGGCTTCTCCGGTGCCGCCTATCCCATGACCCAACCGTCGTACAGCCTGAAATGCAGCATCGCTTTCAATAATCCCTTGCTGCCGGTGAATCTGTCCGCCGGGGTGAGCGCCAGGGACGGGCGGCTGAGCGGCGCCCAGAACAGTGCGGGCACTTCCTTGCCCGCCAGCGTCACCCATTTCACCGAGCGGCATCTCCAGGATATCGCCCTGGTGGTGGGCGCTTTCGGTCTGGCGGACAGCGGGCTGGCCCTCCACGAATCCCTGCAAAACATGGTGTTCGTCCACGACAATGCCATAACCGACATGGAGATCAAGCGGGGTATGCTGGACATCGCCCGGCGGCGGATCCAAATCGACCGGGTGCGGCTGGAACACGGGGATTTGAAACGCATTGATTTTTTGGAGGAGATGATCCAGGCTGCGGAACAGGAAACGGTCCTGGCGGAAACGGAATTCGATATTATGGCTGCGGAACGGAACCTGGAAATCGCCGCTTCCATTCCCGGCGGCAAACTATGGAGGATTTTAGATGAAATATAGAAATTTTGTATCCACGCCGTCGAACCGCACCGCGCTGGCTTTGGCGGCGATGCTGTTGCCGGCGGTGCTGGGCGGCTGTCGGCGGACGGGCCGGGAAAGCCCCGGAGAAAGCAGCCCGGCGGAAGTGCGCACCGTGATCGCCAGGGAACAGCGCTATATCGAGGAGTTGGTGAGTTTCGGCACCATCGCCTTCAAGACAAAGAACGACGTGACCGCCCAGGTGGAGGGCACTTTGGGGGAGATGCTGGTGAAGGAGGGTGACGGGGTATCTTCCGGGCAAATTCTGGGGCGGCTCCAGAACGGTCAGTTGGAAATTCAGGAGGAACAGACCCGCATTTCTCTGGAACAGGCCCAGGCGGCATTGAGCCTGGCCAAAACCAAGCTCAGGGATACCATCTGCGGCATCGAAAGCCGCCTGCTTTCGGTGGAGCGCCACGGCCTGCTGATCCGGCAAAAGGAAATCGAGGCGGAAAAGATGCGGATCGACCTGGAAAAAAGCAAAAAGCTCCTTGACCTGGGGGGCGTCACTCCGGCGGCATACGGGGCGCAGGAATTGGCCTGCCGGGCAGCGCTGAATGAACTGGAGGTGATGCGCAAGGAACGGACGATATCAGCTCTGAGTCTCACTGCGGAGGACTTGCACCGGGCGGGGATCGTGCCGGAGGACGACCCGGCGCAGCTCCATAGCCAAATCATTGACCTGAACACCCGGGGCATCACTGCGGAGATTAACGCCGCCGAATCGGCCCTGCGGAACGCCCGAAAAAGCCTGGACACCGTGACCATCCTGCTGGCGGCCCTCACTCTGCGCACCCCGGCGGAGGGCGTTGTGGGGGCGCGGTACTACGAAACCGGGGAGTTTGTCCGGCAGAACGAGCGGGTCTTCACGGTTATGGATACCGGCGAGGTATATGCGGTGATACCCATCCAGGAACAGGACCTGGGGTACATTGCCCCCGGCGGCCCGGTAACTGTGGAGATCCCCTCCCTGGGAGAAACTCTGGCTGCCCGGATCGACGAAATTTCCCCGATAGCCGACCCTCAGAGCGGCAATTTTTCTATCAAGGCGTTGCTGGGAAACCAGGAAGCCCGGTTAAAGCCCGGCATGTTCGTCCGGTGTGTGCTGCCCCGGTCGGAATCCCTGGCAGCGGTGGTGATCCCGGAATCTGCGGCAGCGAGCCAAACCGCAGAGGGGGCGGTGGTCTTCTCCGTGCGCTCCGGGGTAGCGGTACGGCGCACCCTGCCTGTCCACGCCCGGAAGGACGGCCTACTCTGGGTGCGGGAAGGACTGGATGCGGGGGAAATGGTGATAGATCATCCCTCGCCGTTTCTGCGGGACGGAGAGGGGGTATTGCCATAAAATGTGTGCGCCCATGTTGAAAAAAGTCAGCAATTCTCAATTCAAGAAGAAACTTTACCGCGAAGTCGAAAAAGTCAAATTAAGGAAGGGAAAAGTAGCGGTTTACCCCTAAAAACGTCTTAACCTTTTTCGACTCCTATGCGGTAAAATTTCTTGGTTTTTTGAGTTAACCAGCGTGTCCCTCTTGACACAAGAAAACGAAGTGTGATAGTATAAGCCTACTATTCCGGTAGGAATAAACATTACACCGCCCTCGGGCGGATTTAGGAGACGGAAATGAAAAAATTTCTGACGATTGCAGTCACACTGCTGCTGGTTGGTGCCCTGGCTTTTGCGGGGGGCAAGAAGGACAAGGGGGGCACCATCACCGTGGGGGCCACGCCGGTGCCCCATGCGGAGCTGCTGAACCTGGTG
>JAITMZ010000018.1 GCA_031290725.1 Spirochaetaceae bacterium | reverse complement strand
CTTCTCCAGCGGCACAATGATGTCGTCCATGGAGATCGTGGCGCCGAAGAAGGTGGCGTAACTGTACCCCACGGATTTAATCGCGTCCAGCATCTGCACCGTAAGCCAAGACCCGTGGGCCTTGTGCACCCGCTCGATGAGTTTCTTCAACTCCTTGTCGTCCAGCAGGCCGTTGGTGAAAGGCACTTCCGGCGGCATCTCCTGATTAAACCGAATACGCCCCGCGGTGGTGCTGATCACCTGACCGTTGCAGGGAGTTTTCTGTATCGGCACCCGAATTTCCGTCTGCCATTCGATGGCTCCGGATTCCGCCGCCAAAAACACCTCGTCCTCCGAACAAAACCGCTTCCCCGTACCCCTGGCGCCCGGTTTAATTTTTGTGAGATAATAAATCCCCAGCACGATGTCCTGGGAGGGATACACGATGGTTTTGCCGTTGGCCGGGTCCAGCAGGTTCCGCGCCGACAGCATGAGGGTCCAACATTCCATCTGCGCCGCCTGGGTCAGGGGCACGTGC
The DNA here is from genome assembly GCA_031290725.1 of Spirochaetaceae bacterium. Classification (GTDB taxonomy): domain Bacteria; phylum Spirochaetota; class Spirochaetia; order Treponematales; family Treponemataceae; genus JAISTZ01. Next base: position 5,168 of record JAITMZ010000018.1, on the reverse strand, counting down.
ACCGCCATCTGGTCGCCGTCAAAGTCCGCGTTAAAGGCGTGGCACACCAGCGGGTGCAGACGTATTGCCTTGCCCTCCACCAGCACCGGCTCGAAGGCCTGAATGCCCAAGCGATGCAGGGTGGGCGCCCGGTTCAGCATCACCGGATGTTCCTTCACCACGTCGTCCAGCAGGGCAAACACCTCGGGGGCTTCCAGTTCCACCAAGTTTTTTGCCTTCTTGATATTGAACACCACGCCCTTATCCACCAGTTTCTTCATTATAAAGGGCTTGAACAGCTCCAGGGCCATCTTGGTGGGAAGCCCACACTGCCACAGCTTGAGCTCCGGCCCTACCACGATTACCGAGCGTCCCGAGTAGTCCACCCGTTTGCCCAGCAGATTTTGCCGGAACCGCCCCTGTTTGCCCTTGAGCATATCCGAAATCGACTTCAACGGCCGGTTTGACGCGCCCTTTACCACCCGTTTTCGCTTGGAGTTGTCGAACAGGGCGTCCACCGCATCCTGGAGCATGCGTTTCTCGTTCCGGATGATGATGTCCGGCGCAGAAAGCTGCAAGAGGCGCTTCAGGCGATTGTTGCGGTTGATCACCCGGCGGTACAGGTCGTTGAGGTCACTGGTGGCGAACCGGCCGCCGTCCAACTGCACCATGGGGCGCAGTTCCGGGGGAATCACCGGGATCACGTCCAGGATCATCCAGGCGGGCTTGTTCTTCTGGCCGCCGTTGTTGTCCTTGGTCCGGAAGCTCTCCACGATTTCGATGCGTTTCAGGAGCCGTTTGTCGGACTTGGCACCCTTGTCTATCATTTTTGCCCGCAGTTCCAACGCCAAGGCGTCCAGGTCCAAGGTTTCCAACAAGGTTTTTATCGCTTCCGCCCCCATGCCGGCCTGGAATGACCCGCCGTAGCGCTCATGGGCTTCCACATATTCGTCTTCGGTCAAAAGCTGCATCTTCTTCAGGTCGGTCTCGCCGGAATCCATGACGATGTATTTTTCGTAATACAACACTCCCCGCAGCGCCCCCACCGGCAAATCCAGGAGCAGCCCGATCCGGGACGGCACCGCCCGGTAATACCAAATGTGGGCCACCGGAGCCGCCAGTTCAACGTGCCCCATGCGCTCCCGCCGCACCTTAAAATGCGCCACCTCCACACCGCACCGGTCACAGATGATTCCTTTGTAGCGGATGGATTTGAATTTGCCGCAATAACACTCCCACTCCTTAGTGGTGCCGAAGATGCGCTCACAGAAAAGCCCGTCCTTCTCCGGCCTGAGGGTACGGTAATTGATGGTCTCCGGTTTTTTCACTTCACCGTAGGACCAACTGCGGATGCTCGCCGGAGAGGCCAAGCGTATCATCAAACTGTCAAAATCCTGTATATCCCTCATGTTTCTTCCCATTCTCCCTTAGTTCAAGTTTCCCCTAAGTCTACGACTTACTACGAAAATTGCGGCCAAGTATGATAACACTGAATCCTGAAAGCGGTGCTCCCTGTTGGCAGCGCCGCCGGATAAATCAGCGCTTTCCTAGAAACTAGAACCGGCCTTGGCAATATTCTCTTCATCCCGTTCGGTCAACGGTATCTGTTTACCCTTCACGTCATAGATGCTGAAATCCAGGGCCAGCCCCCGCAGTTCCTGCACCAGCACATTGAACGACTCCGGCACCCCCGCAGCGGTGGAGGGCTCGCCCTTCACAATGGACTCGTAGATTTTGCTCCGGCCGTTCATGTCGTCGCTCTTGATGGTGAGCATTTCCTGGAGCGTGTTGGCAGCGCCATAGGCTTGCAGCGCCCACACTTCCATCTCACCCAGCCGCTGCCCGCCGAACTGTGCCTTGCCGCCCAAGGGCTGCTGGGTCACCAGCGAGTATGGGCCGGTGGACCGGGCGTGCATCTTGTCGTCCACCAGGTGATGGAGCTTCATAAAGTAGATCACCCCCACAAAAACTTCGTTTTTGAAAGGCTCCCCGGTTCGACCGTCCCGGAGAATCGCCTTGGAGCTCCCCTGGAATCCGGCTTGTTTGAGCTGTTCCTCAATCTGCCCGATGGACGGCGACTGAAACACCGGCGCTTCGTACCATTCGTCCAGGTACTGCGCCGCCAGACCCAGCTCACTCTCCATAATCTGCCCGATGTTCATCCGCGAAGGCACCCCCAGCGGGTTCAGACAAATGTCCAACGACGTGCCGTCTTCCATATACGGCATATCCTCTTCCGGCAAAATCCGCGCCACGATGCCCTTGTTGCCGTGCCGGCCCGCCATTTTGTCCCCCTCCCGCAGTTTCCGCTTGGTGGCGATGAGGACCTTCACCATCTCTTCCACACCGGGATTCAGTTCGTCCCCGGCGGACCGTTTCAGGCGCTGCACGTCGATCACCGTGCCTTCTACGCCGTGGGGCACCTTCAGCGCCGTGTCCCGCACCTCTTTGGCTTTCTCACCGAAGATGCTGTTCAACAGACGGAATTCAGGGGTGGTTTCGGTCTCGCTCTTGGGGGTCACCTTGCCCACCAGAATGTCCCCCGCCTTCACTTTGGCGCCGATACGGATGATTCCCTCGCCGTCCAGGTCATCCAAGGATTTTTCGTTGGTATTTGGAATATCCCGGGTGATTTTTTCCGACCCCAGCTTAGTCTCCCGCACTTCCACGTAAAATTCTTTGATGTGGATGCTGGTAAACATATCTTCTTTTACCACCCGCTCGGAAATGAGGATGGCGTCTTCGTAGTTGTAGCCGTTCCAAGGCACAAAGCCCACCAGAATGTTCCGCCCCAAGGCAAGCTCGCCGTTGAAGGTGGCCGGGCCGTCCGCCAAGACCGCTCCCGCTTCCACCCGCTGACCCTGCTCCACCACCGGACGCTGGTGGTAACAGGTATCCTGGTTGGTCCGCTGGAATTTGAACAGGGGATACTCGTCCAGCACATTGGCGTCCTCGTCGCTCCTCACGGTGATCCGGTCAGAAGTGACCCACACCACCTCACCGGCCCGTTTTGCCTTCACCAGCACACCGGAATCGTAGGCGCACTTGGCTTCCATGCCCGTGCCCACCCGGGGGGGCTCCGGGAACAACAGGGGCACCGCCTGGCGCTGCATATTGCTCCCCATGAGGGCGCGGTTCGCGTCGTCGTGCTCCAGGAAGGGCACCAGCGCGGCGGACACGGAGATGATCTGCTTGGGACTCACGTCCATGTACTGCACGTCCCGGGGGCTGCGGGTGGTGTAATCCCCCTGCTTCCGGCAGGAAATCTGATCGGTGGCGAAAGAACCGTCGCTATTCATATTCACCGACACCTGGCCGATGTAATGCCGGTCTTCGTCCATGGCGGAAAGATAATCCACCTGATCCGTGGCCCTGCCCTCCACGATCCTGCGGTAAGGCGCCTCTAGAAAGCCGTATTCGTTTACCCGGGTATAAATCGCCAAAGACACGATAAGCCCGATATTCGGCCCTTCCGGGGTTTCGATGGGGCACATCCGACCATAGTGGGTATAATGCACGTCCCGCACCTCAAACCCCGCCCGGTCCCGGGAAAGCCCCCCCGGCCCCAGCGCGTTCAAACGCCGCTTATGGGTAAGCTCCGCTAGGGGATTCACCTGATCCATGAACTGCGACAACTGGCTGGACCCAAAAAACTCCTTGATGGACGACACAATAGGCTTTATCGAAACCAAATCCTGGGGTTTCAGGGTATCCGTTTCTTTCAGGCTCATCCGCTCCCGGGCGATGCGCTGCACCCGGGTGAAGGCGGTTTTAAGCTGGTTGGTCATCAATTCTCCCACGGAGCGAACCCGCCGGTTGCCCAGGTGATCCACGTCGTCCACCACCTCGTGACCGATATATACCTTTATCAGATGCTTCATGGCGGCGATGATGTCCTGCACGTCCAGGGTATACAGATCATCCGCCAGCTTATGGTCAAACTTCTTATTCAGCTTGTACCGCCCCACCCTGCCCAAGTCGTAGCGCTGCTTGCTAAAAAACATGGAGGTGAGGTCTTTTTCCGCCGCTTCCACCGTGATGGGTTCCCCCGGCATGATTACATGGTATACCTCGGCGATGGCGTCCTCCCGGGACGGCTCGTCGAAGGAAGGATTTTCTTCCCTGGAGAACCGTATTTCTTCCCGTTCAAAACAGTTGATGATCATCTGGGAGTCCAGAGATACAAGCTTTTCGTCCTCTTCCCGGGTGTCACCCTTGAATTTAATCACCGTCACTTCCGGCACGCCCTGGGCGATAAGCTCGTCCACATTGTGGGGATGTATTTTTTCACCAGCCCGGTACAGCTTGGTCTGTTCGCCGGTTTCCTGCCCCTTCATCATCATCACCGCGCTGGCCAGCACCCGGCCCACCAGCCTGTCCCGGATTTTCCGGCTGTCCGCCACCGGCACCGTTTCCACGGCATAGAAACAGCGGATAATATCTTCCCTGGTGTTGATCCCCAGCGCCCGCAGAAACACCGTCCCCAGGATACGCTTTTTTCGGTCTACCTTGGCAAAAATCAGCTCCTTCTTCTGGTCTATCTCGAATTCAAGCCAGCTCCCCCGGTACGGAATGATCCGCGTGGAATACACGCCTTTTTCGTGGCCAAAAATGACCCCCGGCGACCGGTGAATCTGTGACACCACCACCCGTTCCGCGCCGTTAATGATGAAGGTACCCCGGTCGGTCATCAGAGGAATATCCCCCAGGTAGATGTCCTTCTGGCGAATCTCCCCGGTATTCTGAAAAATCAGGTTTATCCTGGCCCGCAGCGACACCGAATAGGTTTGACCTTTCTGTTTGCACTCCAGCTCGGTAAATTTGCTGCTGGACAGGTCAAAATCGTAATATTCGTATTCCAAAACCATGTTTCCATCGGGGCTTTCAATGGGAAACACCGACCGGAACACCTCTTCCAAACCCTGCGCTGCCGGCGGCCTTTTCTCTTTCAGTGCGTTTACCTGCAAAAAATTCTCGTAGGATGCCAACTGAATGTCGATTAAATTTGGCAGCTGCATAAAATTCTGAATATTTTTGCCCACATATCGACGATTAATCGCCCAAGTTTTCGCAAACATGAGACCTCCCTCAAAAATAGTGCCCGGCTATCGAAAAAAATACTCTTCGACAGCCGAATTATAAAAAGAGAACAAAATTCTTATGGTAGCACGCGGGTTACGATATTTTCA
>JAITMZ010000184.1 GCA_031290725.1 Spirochaetaceae bacterium | reverse complement strand
TTTCTCCCCCTGTCAGGCGGAAGGGGCGGTGACGGTTTTGAACAAAGCCGCCGCGGCAGGTATCCCGGTGGTGGTCATCGACACCCCCATGCCCGCTTCCTATACCAGCGGCGTCACCTTCATCGGCAGCAACAACTACCAGATTGGCGTTTTGGGCGCACAGGCGATGCTCAAGGCGCTGCCGGCCAACGCGAAGGTGCTCCTTCTTGAAGGAGCTCCCGGCAACGTGGCCATGACAGAGAGAACCGACGGTGCGGAAAAAACCTTCAAAGATGCGGGGATGACCATTGTTTCCCGCCAGCCCGCGTATTCAGACCGCGAACGGGCCTATTCCATCACCCAGAATGTCTTGCAAACCACCGCCCTTGACGGCGTTTTTGCCGCCAACGACGAGCAGGCCCTGGGTTCTTACCGGGCGATCAACCAGGCCGGTAAAAAAGCCGTGGTGGTGGGCGTGGACGGCAACCCGGACGCCAAGGAATCGGTGGATAAGGGCGAGCTGTTCGGCACCGTGGCCCAGTCCGCAGACCAGATGGGCTATCTCGGCGTGAAGTATGCCCTCGACGCCGTGAAAGGCGACAAGAGCATCGCCAAGCAGATCGACGCACCCACCCCGGTGTATATGAAGAAGTAACGCTTATAAAGCACTAATCACTGATTAACGTCAAGTTAATCAGTGATTTTTTTCCGGCTGAATCTCCACCGGCAGTTGTTTGCGCCCACTTGCATTTTTCGCAGAACAGTGATATACTATTCTCATGTATTACGGTAAAGTTTTGACAAAGCGCCTGTGGATACTCACGTTTGTGATGGCCCTGCTGTTGGGCGGTCTGGTGCTGGCGAGCCCTCGGCTCTTTGCGCAGTCACCGGATGGCGCAGGGGGCATCGTTGCGGAAAAATCCGGCGCTGTGCCGCCTGAAACCAGGGTCCGCCAATACGGTAATCTCATCGGCAGTGTGCTGGATTTTGTGTACCAGCAGTTTGTGGACGTGGTTGACCCGGAGATACTCTACCGGGGAGCCATGAAGGGTATGCTCGATTCCCTGGAAGATCCCTACTCCGCCTACCTGGACGCGAACATGATGCGGGATGTGAACGACGTAACCAAGGGCAACTTTGGCGGGGTGGGGCTGTCCATATCCAAGCCCATTGAATCAACCCCGGAGAATCCTGCCTACGCCGAAGTGGCCTCGCCCCTGGAGGACACCCCAGGATGGAAGGCGGGCCTGCAAACCGGGGACATTATCCTCTCTGTAGACGGTCAGGACACCCAGGCGATCGGTCTGACGGCGGTGGTGGAGTTGCTCCGGGGACCCGCGGGCACACCGGTGGAGCTGGTTGTCCGGCGCGGCAGGAACATCGAGTTCCCCGTGACCCTGGTGCGATCCATGATCGAGGTTCCCACGGTGAAGTACGGCATGATCGGCGACGTGGGGTATATCCGCATCATCGAGTTTTCGCGCCCCACCGCCGGCCGGGTGCAGGAAGCCCTGGATTCTTTCGTAGAGGCCGGTTATAAGGGGCTAGTGATCGACCTGCGGAACAATCCCGGCGGACTTATCACCAGCGTGGTGGACGTGGCGGACAAATTCATCGATTCCGGAGTGATCGTCTACACCAAAAGCCGCCTGAAATACGACAGCATTACCTTTACCGCCAACGCAAAGAAAACCACCGTACCCAAGGGGCTGCCCACGGCGGTGCTAATCAATCGGGGGTCGGCCAGCGCTTCGGAAATCCTCTCCGGTGCCCTGAAGGACTATCACCTGGCTTATCTGGTGGGGGAACGCACCTACGGCAAGGGTTCGGTGCAAAAACCCATCCCCTTGCCCAATTCGGACGGTATCAAAATTACCACCGCTCGTTATTACACCCCCACGGACACCAATATCGACAAAATCGGCATCCCCCCCGACCGGGAACTGAAACTTTTAAGCCTCTCCGAAGGGGACGAAAAGATATATATGGCGCTCATCAAATCCGGGAAGATCTCCGAATATGTGAAGGACCGGGAAGATATGGCCGCGGAGGACATAACCCGGGCTGCGGAGGAATTCGCTCTGGCCTATCCCCTGGAAGCACGGCTGCTCCGGCGCCTGATCCGGATGGAAGTGAACCGGATGAAACCCGCGGCGCTCTACGACCTGGACTACGATACTCAGCTTGCGGCTTCTCTGGAAATTGTGCACAATGAAAATTTTGATGACCTGATGCGGAACACCAAAACCCTCCAGGACTTGCAGGAAGAAGCGGATCTTTTGGCGGGGGACGGGGCGGCGGCCCGGTAGTGGGGTGTGACGGCCATGCGGCAATTTATCGCCTCCTGCCTTCCGGATGGCACCGGACAAATGCCGGTAACCGGTGACGACTATTCACACCTGTGCCGGGTGCTCCGTCTTGACAGCGGCAGTCCGCTGGAGGTGCGTCTCCCCGATTCACGCCTGGTGCGGATGCGGGTGCGGCGGGTGGACCGGGCGGAACGCCGGGCGCTGCTGGAAATCGCCCCGGATGCGGGCCCGGCGGAGGGTGTGGCCGCCGCTGAGGTGGCGGAAGGATTCTGGACAGGGACGACCTTCGTTTTGGTCCAGTTTTTGCCCAGACCCCCGGTTTTTGAGACCATCCTGCGCCAGGCGGCGGAGACGGGCATCAGTACGGTGATCCCGGTGCGGGGAGAGTATTCCCAGGGGCCGATCTGGGGCGATTTTGCCCGCAGAATGCCCCGCTGCCGAAAGATTCTACGGGAAGCGCGGCAGCAGAGCGGCTCTCCGGTGGACACGGAGCTGCTGCCGGCAATGGATGCTCGGGAAGCGGCGGCGTGGTGGCTGGCCCATCGCGGGCGGACGATGCAGGATTCCTGTGCGGCGGTGATGCTTCGGGAATTCGGCGCGGGAGCTGTGCCCCTGAAACAGGCCCTCTCCGTGGCGGGAAGCGGGAAAATCCCGCTGACCGTGGCCATCGCCGTGGGATGTGAGGGGGGCATGTCGGCGGCGGAACAGAGGTGTCTGGCGGAATCGGGTTTCGCGGCGGTGCATTTTCCGGTGAACGTACTCCGCTGCGATACGGCGGCGCTCTACGGCATTGCCGCAGTACAGTCGATGATTATGCACTGATTTATCCAGCGGAGCCGCCAACAGGAGCACCGCTTTCAGGGTATATCAGCGCTTCCATAAGGGCACATCTAAAAACCCCGGTTGGGTTTTCAGATGTGCTTCGCATTTGCATATCGCAAATGCAGTTTAAATCGGAACACTTCTAAAAACTGAAGTTTTTAGAAGTGCCATCAGGGAGTCTACATGGCCTTTGAACGAATAAATGTGGTCGGTGTTCCGGTTGACCTGTGCCCGCCGGAAGATTTGGAGCGGGTGGTGCTTACTTTGCTGGACAAGCCCGGCACAAAGCAAATTGTATTCCTCTCGGTGTGGGATTTACTTAATGCCCGTCGAAAAAATATTTTCGGCGAATGTATCCGCAGCGCCGATTTGATTCTGCCGGTTTCCCGGAGCATTCTGTGGGGTGCGTCGTTTTTGAAAAAAAGCGTGCCGGTGCGCTACAGCCCCTTCCTCGCGGTTATTTCGATTCTGACGATACTGGAAACCCATTACAAATCCCTGTATATCCTGGGGGGTAAAAAAAAGCGGCTTCTGGAAGCGGAACGGAATATTCGCCAGACCTACCGGAATTTAAAAATCGTGGGGCGCTACATTGGGAATATCCCCCGGTCAAAAGAAAACGACGTGATACTGGCGGTGAACAAAGCGTCCCCGTCGCTGGTGCTGCTGTGCGAAGGGGTGGCAAGCCGGATAAACTGGGCGTTCCGTAGGCGCAATAAGCTCACATCGGGGATATACCTGTATTATCCTCATGCGGTGGGGGTGTTTTCAAAGCACAAAAAACGAATTTCCGATGAAACTTTTGAAAAGGGCCATGAAATATGGGTGGAAATTGTACGCAATCCCTTCAAAGTGCTGCTTGTTTTTCCCTTCCTCAAGTACATCCTGCTGCTCCTGGGGTACCGCTTGTTTAAACGCGGCCAATAACGTTGACAGGACGTCTCTAACCAAATTTTTCGATGTGCCCGGGTATCAGGGAATGGAACAGAGCGCGGATCCCCTGTCCTTGGGGACCGGAATCGGGGTATATGCCGCATAATTCCTCGGTCACCGTGTACAGGCGTTTTTGCGCCCTGTTGGCCGCTTCCGTGAGGGCGCCGGATTTTTCCAGCAGGGAAAAAAGGCCC
>JAITMZ010000161.1 GCA_031290725.1 Spirochaetaceae bacterium | reverse complement strand
AATATACCGGTCACCCATTTATACAAAATTCACCTTATGGAGCGGATAGCCAGACAGACGGAACACAAATATCCCCATCTGTTCAACTATGCGGACCGGGAATTGTTGTTCCCCCTGTGCGAAAAAATCGTAACCCTGAAAAAACCCGCCGATTATTTTTACCTTTTTTTGGTAAACACCGACAAGGAGCTGGGGGATTTTTATATTTTTTTGGGAACTTTTTTTGTTCCCCTGGTATCCGACCGGTTCAAAAACGAGGTGGACCCCGCCAATTTTCCCTTTGAAACCGAAAATATTCAGGAACTTCGCGTGACCCAGTTGCATAAGCTCAATAAAATTCTGCAATCCATCGACCCCGGCCAGCGAAAGTATCTCTACGAGGCGGTGACAAACATCTCCTGGCTCATGCAGTTCTGTGCCCTTCCGTTTACGGGGTTTCTGGCCCAGTTTAAAAACCGAAAGGGAACCCCCTTGACCTGTACCTTTGGCGCGGCGGCCAATTACGTGGATAAGTTCGCACAGATTTTGTGCAACGGTCGGCCCCTGCAGCCGGAATTGTTTGAAGCCCTCTATCTCTACAAAAATCATCGGGATTTTCAGGAAACCAAAGAATCCGAAACCGACCGCGGGGTCACCGATTTTATCCTGAAGGCTACGGATCAAATCAAAACCATAAAAAATTTTATGACCGATGTCCCCCTGGAGGCTATGGGTATGCTCATCCACGATTCCCTGGACTGGACACCGGCACCGCCGGAAAATACGGAACAGTGGTTTTCCCTGTTTGAGGATGCCTGGCACCGACTTTTTGACCGCAAGTGGAATGTCTGGCTGGCAGACCGGAAGCGCGAACTCACCCGCAAGCAGCTTAAAGCGTCGTTTGCCCTGTCCTCTGTGCCCCTCTTGCCGTATCGTCCTTGGGTGGGCGGCTCCGGCAGCGTAAATTTCCGCTACGACTGCGCCCTGGGGTTTTTGTTGTATTTTTTTAAAACCAGTTTTCCCGGCTATATGCGCGTGGTGGAACAGATGCTCATGGAAGGAGAGTTCCCCCATCGCGAATTCCGTTCCCAGGTAACCGACATCGTGCACGCCCTAGTGAATCAGGAACGGAGAATGGACGCCCTGGTTAAAACCCTGGCCCCCATGGGGGATTTGGGAATTACCTTTGCGGAGATGCGCGTATCAGTGGCGCCGGTTTCAAAAAAATTCGCCGCAACCATGCAGGGCATCGAGACGGAGGCCGCGGGTATACTGAAAATTTTTCTGAATAACACCCAGGCCCTGCTGGAAATGGCCGGTAAAATCAGCAAGAATTTGGAGGAAGGGGAATCGGCGAAGGAAATCATGATTTCCACCCAGTCCGACAAGCAGCTTTTGCAGCGGCTGCAGGAAATAGCCCAGGGACTCAGCTCGGCAAACAGACTACTGGAGCAGTTGACCGATTTGGACGTGGACCCCAACGACAAGCCCTTTGATGACTATGAAAACACTTGATCCCCCCGCCATGCTGCGCTTTAATTTTCCCGGCCCCCGGGCGGACGTCTCGCCGGAAAAGATACCCCGCGCCTTTCTGACCCTCGCCGGGATGCCCTCCATGCGCTTTCGCCGGCACGAAACCAACCTGCCCCGAAACCGTTTTTTTGCGGATTTCTGCCCGGACAGGCAGGTCGTGCCAATGGAACTGGTCCATTCCCGGGAAGTTTTTGCAGTGAACAGCCTGCCGGCGGGACCAGTGGGCGACGGAATCATCACCGTCAATCCCTGCTTGGTGCCGGTAATCACCGTGGCGGATTGTATGCCCATCTATTTGTGGGAACCCTCCGTGTTCTGTTTCGGGGTGCTGCACTCGGGGTGGCGGGGGACGGGGATCGTACTCCGGGCATTTGACCTGGGGGCGGAAGAATACGGTGCCAATCCCCGGAATTTTCGGGTGATCCTGGGTCCCCACATACAAGCCTGCTGCTACACCGTGGAAGAAGACCGGGCCGCCTATTTCGCCCGGACATTCACGCCGGAGTGCGTAGAAAAAGCCGGGGACGGCCAATGGCACCTGTCCCTGGCAAAGGCGAACATCGCCCTGTTGAAACAGGCGGGAGTTCCGCCGGAGCACATTCTGTGCTGCCCCGACTGTACCTGCTGCGATGAACGTTTCGGTTCCTTCCGCCGTCAGACCGCCGGACTGCCGGATGACATGCCCCTGGAAGAAAAATCCCGGCATTTCACCGCCATGGCGGCCTTTGCCGCGTTTTTACCGGAGGTTTAAAATATGTTTTCTATCCCCCCTTACCAACCCCGCATCGCCCAAAAATACGGCTTTGTGCGGCGTGCCAGGGACTGTTACCTGTATACCCAGCGCGGAAAGCGCCTCACCGACCTGTTCCAGGACGGCGGACGGGCAATCCTGGGCTGGAACGCCGGTGCCGGAGGTACCGCTTTCAAAAACGTGTTTAACCGGGGGGTCCACGGGATTTTTGACAGCGAAGAAACCCACCGGCTCGCAAAGGCAACGGCACAACTGCTGCCCGGCTTCCCCTTCTCCGCCTTGGTACCGGCGGATGATGCCTCCCTGCCCACTGGCGCGGTGCAGTGGCGGCCTTGGCTGGGGACGGAAGGCGGCGGCACGGCGGCGGCGGTCTGGTTTTGGCCGCCTTTTCCCCTGGCAGGGAACCGGGTAATCCTGGCTTCAAAGGCACCCCTGGAGGAACCGATACGGACGGCGAGCATCGTCCAGCCCTGCATTCTGGCGGGTATCTCCCGGGCCATTTACGATCTGATCGCCGAAATTCCCCGGCGCGGCGAAGAGGGCTGGAAACAATACGACCGGGCACTGGGGAGCTGCTGGACCCGGTGCGGCCCCTATCTGTTCCCTCGGATGGCTCAAGGGGAATACGGTGATTTTGCCGCCCGCTGCCTTGAGGCGGGGCTTGTCATTTCACCTCATTACGGTATACCATCTATTGTGCCCTGGGGGGCGAACAAAGGTGATTTTAAGGAGTATATATGCCGAATTTTCAACTAAAAAAAACCGCTGGTTTTTTTCTTGCCGCCGCTTTGTGCATCCCCGGAGTGTTCTCCGGAGGATCCCGTGACATTGAACCCGCTTGGTATGTCCGGGCCAACGGCAGTGATACCAATACCGGGCTTTCTTCCAGGAGTCCCTTCAAGACCCTGGCCCGCGCCTTGGAGGCTGCCAAAACCTCGGACACCCTGTTGATCCTGGTCATGGAGGAACTCACCGACAGGAGCGAAGAAAACAGCCGTGACCGGGAAAGCGTGTTCCACATTGCCGAAACCGGAAATCGGGCAATCACTATCCGGGGCGCGTCGGATAAAGCGCGGCTTTCTGCGGCTAGGACAAACAAGCGGGTCCTGCGGATTGCCCGGGATGCGGAAATTCGCCTGGAAAATATCGAAATCACCGGGGGCCAATCCGTCATCGGGGGGGGCATCCTGGCGGAACAGAACGCCGTGCTCACCGTCGCCGCGGGCACGCGAATTCGGGAAAATCAGGCTGAAACCGGCGGCGGCATCGCCTTCACCGGACACGGCATCCTGATCCTGGAGGACGGCGATATCTCCGAAAACCGCGCAACTGCCGGGGGGGGGATCTTTTTTTCCAGCCTGGTGGACGGCGGCGTCTCCGGCAGGTTTCTCATGACCGGAGGCCGGGTGGCGAACAACAAGGCGGAGGAACTGGGGGGGGGCATCATGCTGGCGGACTCGCCCACGGACCCCGCGGGGGAATTCCGGCTGAACGGCGGTACCATCTCCGGCAATACTGCCTCCGGGGGCGGCGGCGTCCTTTTCTTCTGCCGGGACAAGACCGCCACCAGACTCGCGATATCAGAGACAAAAATTATGAGCAACACTGCCGTTTACGGCGGCGGCATACTGCTGAACAACGGCAGTTTTGTCATCACCGGGGGCCTGATATGGAATAACCACGCCGATGCGGAGGGCGGCGGCATTTCCTACGACTCCGGGGCTGTCTCGGAACTGAACGGCGGCGTTATTCTCAATAACCGAAGCGACGGCATGGGCGGCGGCATGGTGGTCAAACAGGGTACCGTCACCCTGAGCGGCGGTTTTATCGGCGGCAGCAGCGCTAAACGGGGAGGGGGCGTGGACATTTTGTACAATGCCGTATTTACCTGCCAGGGCGGGCAGATAGCCGGCTCCGAATCCGTTGAAACCCCAAACAGGGCCGACGGCATGGGCGATGCGGCTTTCAAGGAAAACGGGACGTTGCACCTGCGAAACACCGCCGTTCCGGAGACAGAAATGTTTTCCTCAGTCAATTTTGCGGGTTGGAACTAGATGCTGTTCCGGCATCTGCGCGCCGAAACCGATGATCACGGCAGACGGCTCGATCGGGTGGTCCGGCGGGTACTCAGGGACAAGGTTCCCAATGGCCGGCCTGGGGATACATCTCAACCCGTCGGCCTCTCCGGCGCTTATTCGGCCATACGGAAGGGTTTTGTCAAACTTAACGGCAAAACAGTTTCCCCCGAAACACGGGTGTCCCAAGGTGACGCGCTGGAAATCGCCGACTTCCTTATCCCTTCCGCCGTGGAAGGAGCGGGGAATCCCCCGGATCCGGGGATACCGGTAATTTTTGAAAACGAACATTTCATCATCCTCAATAAACCCTGTGGTGTGGACAGCCAGACCATCGCCCCGCAAAATCTGCGGCCATCCCTGTCGTTCACCCCGGCGCCGCTCCACCGGCTGGACCGGCGGACCACCGGGATTCTGGTGTGTTCCGCCAGCCTGGAAGGTGCCTGTTGGTTTTCCGCTGCCCTCCGTACCCGGCGGCTGGACAAACGCTACCTGGGGATTGCTGAAAATGCACTCCCCGGCGAAGTCCGCTGGGATGACCCGGTGGGCGGCAAAAGCGCCTGCACCATCGCCGTCCCCCTGTCCCGGGGTACATTTTTGGGCAAACCGGTGACCCTGGGGCTGTATAAAATCAAGACGGGCCGAAAGCATCAAATCCGTGCCCAGGGCGGCATCCATGGGTTTCCCCTGCTGGGTGACGTCCGGTACGGCGGAAAAAAAATCGACGCCCCCCAAGGGTATTTCCTCCATGCCTTTTACCTGGGCTTTCCACAAAAGGTGGGGGAGGGGGGGGCATTTTTTGCGGCGCCCCCGGAAATCCGTGCCCCCCTCCCCTCTGCTTTTGCCGGCATGCTCCGTGCCTGCGGCATTACCTGGACAGAAGACTGGCCGCCATGATTCTGGATCTTCTTCGCAGCCTGTTTCACGGTGAATTCGGCATGACCACCTACGCACTGGTGGGGGAAAGCGGTACCGGCAAGAGTTTCCGGTCAAAACTCCTGGCACAGAAATACGGCATCGGGGTAATTGTGGACGACGGACTGCTGATCCAGTACGACCGAATTCTGGCGGGTCGCTCGGCAAAGCACGAAAAGACCATCATGGGGGCCGTCCGGGCCGCCCTCTTCGACGACAAAAATGACCGCGCCGGGGTAGTTAAGGCCATGAAAAAAACCGGTGCCCACAAGGTGCTGGTCCTGGGCACTTCGATCAAAATGGTATACAAAATCGCCTCCAGGCTGGACCTCCCCGCTCCCTCCCGGATCATCACCATCGAAGAAATCGCTACCAAAGCAGAAATCGAAAAGGCCACCCTTTCGCGGCGCCTGGAGGGAAAACACGTGATTCCCGTGCCGGCCATCGAAATCAAACGTAAGTATCCCGGCATTTTTTCAAACGCGGTGCGCCTTCTTCACCGCCGCCGGGGTTTGCGCGCCCGGAGCACCCTCTTTGAAAAATCCGTGGTGCGTCCGGAATTTTCCAAAAAAGAATGGGGTAACACCTCCGTGGAGGTGCTGGGCAAAATGGCGGAATTTTGCGTGGCCGAATACGATTCCCACATTTTGGTAAAATCCCTGGCCGTCACCGGCGCTAAACAGGACGGGCACCGCATCGAAATTACCATCGACGCGCCCTTCGGAATGCAGCTCACCGGGAAGATACACGGCCTTCAGGGATTCATCATCAACAGCATCGAACGGGACACGGGTATCCGAATCGAGGAAGTGAGCATCATCGTGGACAAAATCACCTATTGAGACCGGCTTTCCGGAGTTTGACGCCCGCCGCCCCGGTGGGTCCGGCGTTTTTTGGCGGTCTTGCCAACGATCCCCAAGCCGGCCAGCACATACCGAACCGCATATTCCAACTCACTCCGCTGGGGGTTCATGGGCAGCACAAAGCGGCGGCACTGGGCCCAGGTGAAAGCGTACAGGTCGCTGTAGGGAGCGCCCCGTTTTTTTTCGTCTTCCCAGTCCCGAAGCGTGAGTACATAGTCATGGATGAAGGCCCCCAGCTTTTCGCCGTACCCCGCCGGCGATGGGGGCAGCGGAGACGCCGCCGGCACAGGGCCGGAGATCCCCGCCGCAGCCGCATCCATCAGAGCCAGACGCCGCATATAGGCCTGGCGGAATTCACCGCTGGTTCGGCACATTTCTGCGGCTGCGGGTTGAAGGTGGGGATACAGCCGCAGATCGAAGGCAGCCTTCACGATCTTGGCCGAATAGCCTGAGTTCAGGATTTTTACCAGTTCCTCGGTGATCCGGGAGGGCGAAATAGTCCCCAAAAGAGCGCTGTCGGTTTTTATCTGACGACGCAGAAAAAAAGGCAGGGAAAAACCCGTGGCCGCCGCATATTTTACCGCCCGCACCATCCGCACCGGGTCTTCCACAAAAATCGCCGGCAGGGGGATCACCGGATTAATTTTTCGGCTCCGGATGTCCTGGACGCCCCCCACGTAATCCACGATGTATTCGTTCACCGGGTCGTAATACAGGGCGTTCAGCGTGAAATCCCGCCGCATCACGTCCTCGTGGATGGTGCCGAAGTTGTTCCCCACGGTACCCTCGGCGGTGGAACGGAAGGTGCTCACTTCAAAGATTTTTTTGCCGAAGATCACATGAACCAGCCGGAACCGCTTGCCGATGACCCGGGCGTTGTAAAACAGACGTTTTATCCGCGGAGGCGGCGCGTCGGTGACCAGATCAAAGTCTTTTGGGGTCTTATGGATGAGCAAATCCCGCACCGCACCGCCCACAATATAGGCCGCAAACCCATATTGCCGGAGCACGGTGATAATCCGCCGAGCGTCGGGGTCAATCTTCCCAAGGTCGATTCCATGTTCGTTTTTCGTCCAAACAATCGCTTTTTTTACCGGTTTCCCAGCCGCGTCTGTCACATATCGGTACAACACTAGTATACTATACCTCTTTTTTTTAAAAATGTCAAGAAAAATTTATTTTTTTACTAAAGTATCTCGCCCAAAACACCGATAATAAAATTGAGACCGGAAAGGGTTCCGGCTCAAATGGCACGGATGCCATCAATCTATTTCCACGGAGGAAAAAAATGATCATCAATCACAACATTTCTGCAATGTTCTCGAATCGCGTTCTGGGTATCTCCAACGATGCCATCGGAAAGGACATGCAAAAGCTGTCGTCAGGGTTTCGGATTAACCATGCCGGCGACGACGCTTCCGGACTTGCGGTTTCCGAAAAACTGCGTTCCCAAATTCGCGGTTTGAACCAGGCTTCGGCCAATGCCGCCAACGGTATCAGCTTCATCCAGACCACCGAAGGGTATCTGGAGGAAACCACCGAAATCGCCCAACGGCTCCGCGAGCTGGCTGTACAGTCTTCCAACGGTATCTACACCGCCGAAGACCGGATGCAGATCCAGGTGGAAGTGTCCCAATTGGTGGCTGAGGTGGACCGTATCGCCAGTCACGCCCAGTTCAACGGCATGAACCTGCTGACGGGTCGTTTCGCCGAACAGGGGGCCAACAACAGCGTCACCGCTTCCATGTGGTTGCACGTGGGGGCCAACATGGACCAGCGGGTTCAGGTGTTTATCGGTACCATGACCGCCAGCGCCCTGGGCCTGAGGAATTTTGATTCCCAGCAAATCCTGACCCTGGAAACCCCTGAGGAATCGAACCGCGCTATCGGTACCCTGGACGAGGCGATCAAGCGGCTCAACAAGCAGCGCGCCGACCTGGGGGGCTATCAGAACCGGCTTGAATACACCATTAAGGGTGTGGACATCGCCGCAGAAAACCTGCAGGCCAGCGAGTCCCGAATTCGGGACACCAACATGGCCAAACAGATGGTTGATTTCACCAAGAACCAGGTTTTGGTGCAGTCGGGCACCGCGATGCTGGCCCAGGCCAACGCGCAGTCCCAGAACGTCCTGTCGCTGCTTCGCTAAGGAATAAGGAAGCGCTGATTTATCCAGCGGCGTTGCCAGCAGGGCGCCGCTTCCAGAATATATCGGTGCTGCGCTGCTTGCGGCGAAGGTTTCATACCTCGCTGCTTGCAGCGGAAAAGGGTATGAAACCTGAGGCCGATTCTTCGGAAATCAGCGATTATCAGCGATAAAAATGAAAAAAAAACGTTTTTTTCGCTCCGCCTACTAGACAAACGTAAAAAATTGTGTTACTATTAAGGTAGTGAGGTGTCGAAAAATGGGATGTTTTTCGACACCACGGATCTATGAAAACTGTTCTGCATGGTGTATGAGCGAACAGGAACAGATACTGCGGAAGACGCAATATCTGTTCCTGTTAATGGATGCCCAAAAATAGAAGGCGCAAAATCTGTTTTTGGTTTCCCTTGTACGCAGGGTAAAGCAAGGAATGCTTTATTTTTTTATCATGGAGGGCAAATATGATTATCAATCACAACATGAGTTCGATGTTTGCGAACAGGACGCTTGGTGTATCAAATCAGGCGCTTGGCAAGGACATCGAGAAACTCAGTTCTGGTCAGCGGATAAATAAGGCTGGCGATGATGCGTCCGGACTGGCGGTGTCTGAAAAGATGCGTGCCCAAATCCGGGGTTTGAATCAGGCGGGGCGAAATATCCAAAACGGTATTTCGTTCATCCAGACGACCGAGGGATATTTGGCGGAAACGACAGATATTCTACAGCGCCTCAGGGAACTTTCGGTGCAGTCGGCAAACGGTATTTATACAGATGAAGACCGGATGCAGATTCAGGTGGAAGTTTCGCAGCTCGTAGCCGAAGTTGACCGCATCGCCAGTCACGCGCAGTTTAATGGAATGAATCTGCTCACCGGTCGTTTTGCCGATGACAGCGCATCAATCATGCAGTTCCAATTCGGCGCGAACGCGGATCAGAGCACCCGTGTATTCATCGGTACGATGACAGCCCAGGCCCTGAGTCTGAACTCGGATCAGAGCGGGACCGCGGAGAAGCTGACCATCAGCAGCCCGGAGAATGCGAACTCGGCGCTTGCGACTATTGACGAGGCTTTAAAGTCGGTGAACAAACAGCGCGCTGATCTTGGCGCGTATCAGAACCGCTTTGAAACCGCGGCCCGGGGCATTGACATTGCCGCCGAAAACCTGCAAGCCGCTGAGTCGAGGATTCGGGATTCCGATATGGCTTCCACCATCGTTGAGTACACACGCGACCAGATTCTCACACAGTCTGGTACGGCAATGTTGGCACAGGCGAACAGCCAATCGCAGAACGTGCTGGCGTTGTTGCAGTAAATCCACCGCAAAGAGGACTGGATGTTATCTTTGTGTGGAGAATGAAGTTCCGGGAGGGGTGCGCCCCCCTTCCGGTAGCTTCTTTTTTTGTAGGGAACATCTAAAAGTTTTAATTTTTAGATGTTTTTGTATATGAGGGTACTTCTAAAAACTTCAGTTTTTTAAAGTGTTCCGATTCAAATCGCATTTGTGCTATGCAAATGCGTCGAAAGCAGCAAAATGTAGAGCGTTTTGCAGGATTTGTTCGAGAACTAACCGAGTGTTCGAATAAGTCCAGATATACAGGAGGTTGCCCATGATCTCGTTACTAAATGTAAAGACAGTCGGGCAAGAACAGGCCATGGATGGCCGAATGGACGTGTCCCGGCGGAAAACCACGGAGTTTGCCGCTCCGGTGTTTCCTCAAAAAGCAAACACGGTTTCCCCAAAAGATTCCACACCCTTGAACTCCAAAGACCTTGAGGAGACCATAAAAAATCTGCAATCTATGTCTGATTTGATGGATCGCCGGATTCGGTTTAACGTGAACCGCGAGCTGGGAAAGGTGGTCATCAGCATCATCGATCCGGAAACGAATACGGTGGTGAAGGAAATTCCGTCCAAGGACATTCAGAAATTGCAGATGAGGATGAAAGAAACGCTGGGCATATTGGTTGACGAAAAGTCTTAAGGGATCCATGCGGCAAGAGGTGGGGGAAATATGCCAGGAATCAGTATACCCGGTGTTTCGGATAAATACAAAACCAATGATCTCGTTTCCGGTTTGATGAAGGTGGAACGGGCGCCCCTGGTGAAGGAGCAATCGTCCCTGGAAACCTACAGGTCTCAGGCGAATTCCCTGCGGAAGGTCAACCAAAATTTGACCGAGCTGCGGGAAAGCGCCCGGGAGCTTTTTTCATTTGAAAATCCCTTTAACACAAAAAATGCCGTTTCCTCCAATGACGCCGTGGTGAGCGCTGTGGCGGACCGAAACGCGGACTTTCAATCGTTTCAGATACAAGTGGAAAGCATCGCCACCCGGGACCGGCTGCTCTCCGGCGAAATAGAGAAAAATATGCAGGTGCCTGCCGGTCGCTACGGCTGGACCGTGGGGGAAAACCGGGAGATCAGCCTGGACTGGAAAGGCGGCACCATCGGTGAATTTGTGGCGTCCCTGAACCGGCGGGGCAAGGATTACCTGAACGCATCGCTGATAAACCTGTCCCCAGGAAAGCAAAGTTTGATGCTGGAATCCTTGAAGCCGGGGGACAAGAATATCCTGGGCTTTTTGGGGAATGCCCACGCCCTGGCCGAATCCATCGGTATGATCGCCCCGGCTGCGGAGTTCCCCCCCGCCGCGAACCCTCCCCCGGAGACGCTCCCGGCACCCCAGGCCGCACCCAGCCCGCCGCCGCAGCCCGTAGCCGCACAGGGCGCGGCAGACATGGAAGCCACAGAGGGGGAATTCGATGCGGTGAGCGCGGCGGGCTACCCGGCGCCCCCCCAGATCGTCCAGGTACCGCCATCCCCGGAAGCCGCACCCCAACAGTTGGCGGAACAGGAAAAAAACACCGATACCCTCGCCCAGGAAGCGTCCGCCCAGGGCATGGACCGCCAGTCGTCGGCGCAGGATACCGGAGGGTCCGCACGGGATTATCGGCCGCTCCATCCAGTGGAACTGGCTGGGGACGCGAAGTTGAGCTACCAGGGCATCCCTATGACCAGACCCGCCAATGCGGTAAACGATGTGGTGCCGGGGGTTACCCTGAACCTGCACCGGGGAAGCGACATGCCGGTAACCATCGACATAGGCCGGGATGCCGTAGCGGCAAAGAGCGCGATTATCACCTTTGTGGGAAAATACAACCAGACCGTGGCGGAGATCAACGTGCTCACCCAGAACCGGCAGGAAATTATTACCGAGCTGAGCTACCTGTCGCCGGAAGAACAGGAGGCGGCGCGGAAAAACCTGGGGACTTTCCAGGGGGACTTCACCTTGAACAACGCCAAAAGCGCGCTGTTGGGTATCGTCACGGGGAGCCACCGGACCGGGGACGGCACGTCGCTGACCTTGTCCAACATCGGGATTTCTACCAGGGCGGATTCATCCACGGGCTATGCGGAGAGCAAGCTGCGGGGCTACTTGGAGATCAACGAAAAGAAGCTGGATGCGGCCATCGCCGGAAACCTGGGGGGCATAAAAGACCTGTTCGGCTATGATTCCGACGGAGACCTGATCATCGACTCGGGGATTGCCTTTCAAATGAATCGGGATATTCAGCCCTACACCCAGCGGAACGGTATCATCTCCGACCGGGTGAATAATATCAATGCCCGAATCACCGGGTCGGAAACAAAAATTCGGCAAATGGAGACACGGCTGGACCGGCGGGAAGCAGAATTGAGGCGTACCTACGGCCAGATGGAAGCGACCTTGAACAGTCTGGAAGGACAGTCATCGGCGCTGGATAATTTTACCCGCCGCACTCAAAGCGAGCGATAACCAAAGAAGGCTGCGATGAAGGTTACCATTAACGGACACCCCGTAGACGTGACCCTGGACACCGAAAAAACAGTGGGGGACGTGCTCTCCTCCCTAGAAACCCTGTGTTCCTCCAACGGCGCGGCGATTATCGGCGTGGCTCTGGACGGGCAGGGGGTGCCGCCGGAACAGATCGCCGCCATGTCCGACCGGGATGCGGGGACAGCGCAAAACCTGGCCGTCACCACCGTCACCGGGGATGACCTGCGGGATGCCTTGGCGGAAATGACACCGCGCTTCCAGGCATTGTGTGGAGAACTGGAGATGCTGGCGGTGCACCTGCACAGCGGTGCCCAAGGCGACGCGTTGCGGATTATCCAGGGGACGGCGGACACTATCAGCGATTTTTGTGCCATCTCCCGGTTTGCGGACCTGTTCCCTGAACGGTTCGGGCGGGTGAAGGATTTTTTTGTGGAAATCGCACCCCTCCTGAAGGATTTCTGCGAAGCCATCCAAAACAACGATACTGTACTCACCGGGGATCTGGCGGAATATGAAATCAAGCCGCGCATAGTATCCATCGCCCAAATTTTGGCGGAGTTGTGATATGGGCATACTTCCTTCTCCCAACTCGGCTATGGGTTCGCCCCTGGAAGCACGGCAAAGTCCTATCCTGTACAACATGATATACTTTGGAATCATCATCATCGCCGTGATCGTCGCCCTGTTCCTGCTGTGGCAGCTCATCCGCAGGGTGCTGAAGCTGCCCACACCGGCGAGCAGGGAACGGCGCCGGCGAACCACCGCGGCGGATATCAGACTGGCGGAGATGACCTACCGCTTGACCGCCCCGGAAACGGAGTTTTTGGCTTGGCTGTGCAAAAATTATCGGGTGCCCAATATTTATTATTTTTTTCAGAACGCCCAGAAAACCTACGATCTCTTTGCCGATGCATACCGGGATGTTGCCGCCGCCGAACCTAACAGCCGCCTGCTGACGCCGTTGTTTTCCGTACTGGAAAAGGTCAACCGGCACCGCCTTGCTATTTCCGGTATGCGGAATACCCAGATAATTCCCGTGGGGCAGGAAATCTCTTTGTTGGCACAGGACAAGCGTAAGCTCACCATGACATTGCGGGTCAACGGGGAGAAAGAAATGCGGTTCAGCCTGCCGATAGATTCCCCGGCACATACTGTTTTGCCGCCGGAATTGTCCAAAATCAGTATATTTTTTGAAACCCGGGAAAATGTCATGGTGAGTGTGCCGGTGCGGGTGTTGACCTACGAAATCAGGCAGGGGACGGAAGAAATGGTGACCGCCCACTCCACCAATATTTTTTCCTATATCAAGCAGGAATATAATTATGTGCGGGTAAACCTGAATTGTACCTGCGTTATTGCCGTGAAGTCTTCCGATACGGAAGCCGGGGATACACAATACGTGCCGGATGGTGACTTTGTTCCCGCCCGGTTGATAGATTATTCCGGCAAAAGTTGCAACATCGTCGTCACGGATATGGCCCCCGCCGTCCGACAGCGCCTGATAGTTCAGGTGGGGCTTGAAAAATCCTGGACCGCCCAATTCGTGGCGGCTGTTTTGGACACTGCGGACAACGGAGTTTCCCACATCATCCATGCCGATTTTGTGCAGATGGATGAGCGCACCCAAAATTACATCCTGGCCCGGGTTAACGGCTTTACAGAGCAGCCCCAATCTACCTAAAAGGAACACCGTCATGCGAATATATCGGACAGAAAGCCCCCCAGAGACCGTGGAGCTGGGAAAAAAAATCGGTGCGGCACTGGGTTCCGGCGATGTGGTGGCCCTGGAAGCACCCCTGGCGGCGGGTAAAACCGTGCTCGCCCAAGGAATCGCGGCGGCGCTGGGGGTACGGGAACGGGTGACCAGTCCCACCTTTACCATCGTCTCCGAATACCAGGGGAAAATTCCGCTGTACCACATTGACGTATACCGTCTGGACACGGAGGACGATTTCCGCAACATCGGCGGGGAGGAATTGCTTGCGGGGCAGGGGGTCTGCGTGGTGGAATGGAGTGAAAAAATCGCTTCCCTGCTGGACGGGGCTATCCGGGTGAAAATCCGCGTGGAGGCCGACGGGGCAAGGAAAATCACGGTGGACGCACCCCGCTTGGAAGGAAGGCTGCCGTGAAAGGGCTTGTCATAGATTGCGTGAACCAGCGCCTCACGGTGGCGGCAAAAAACGACCACATCCGGGTGTTGCTGTCCGTGGATGCCGGGATGAACCAGTCGGAAAAGCTGCCGGGAACAATGGCCGTCGTGCTGGAACAGGCTGCCCTGGCACCGGTCGACCTGGACTACACCGCGCTGAACAGGGGTCCCGGATCCTGGACCGCCCTGCGTCTGGGATTTGTCGCCCTGAAGGCGCTGCACCTGGCTGCCGGCGTCCCGGTGTATGCGGTGCCCACCCTTCTGGCCCACAGCCATCCTTTTTGCGCCTGGCCCGGAGCGGTGGTGCCTGCCCTGGACGCCAAACGGGGGCGCTTCTATGCGGCGGTTTACCGGCGCGGCGTGGAGTGCGCCCCCCCCCAGGATGCAACGCCGGAAGAAATCGCCCGCATCCTGGACAGTGGGGAGTCGATTCTGACCGTCGGCCCCGATGCGGAGCTTCTGGCCGAACGCCTGTCGGACGTGCGGACCGGGCTGGATCTGCGGGTGGTAAACAGTGCGCTCTTGGCCCCGGAGTCCCTCTTTATCCTGGCAGAGGATATGATCGCTGCGGGCGCACTCCCCCTGGCGGACTGGGATGGCCCCGATTATATCCGGTCCAGCGATGCGGAGGCGGGAAATTAGCCCCCCATCTTCCCTTGCTCTTGAGGCATCCCATATCTCCGTGACCTATCCGGGGGGCATCCGGGCAGTGCGGGATGTGTCCATCTCCATCGCGCAGGGTGAGGTACTGGCGCTTATCGGGGAGAGCGGGTCCGGCAAGACCAGCCTAGCACGGGCACTGGCATCCCTGGTACCCTACAGCGGTCAGGTGTCCCTCATGGGCAACCCCGTGTCCAGCTTGAACCGGCTGGAACGGAGCCGCCGCCTGCAACTGGTGTTTCAAAACCCCTACACCTACCTGAACCCCGCCAAAACCGTGGGTCAAATCCTGGAGGAACCTCTGATCATTCACGCAAGGGGCAAACGGCCCGGCCCGGCCATGACGGAGGAAATGCTCACTGCCCTGGACTTGGATCCGGCTTACCGCACCCGATCCATTCGGGAACTAAGCGGCGGCGAGCGGCAGCGGGTGGCCATCGGGTGTGCCCTGATGCTCAACCCTTCGGTGATTCTGGCCGACGAAGCCCTGAGCGCTTTGGACGTACTGGTGCAGGCCCGGATACTGGCCCTGCTTCGGTCCCATACCTGCCTGTTTATTTCCCACGACATCTCCGCCGCAGCCTATTTTTCCCATCGCATAGCGGTAATGTACCGGGGAGAAATCGTGGAAGAAGGTCCCACGGAGCGGGTGTACACAAGTCCCCGTCACCCCTATACACAGCGGCTGCTGAGAAAACTCTGATTTATCCCAGTGTTTTGTCCTGTAAATGATATACTAAAACGCATACAATCCGAAATCTCCACAAGGGGCAGGATATTTAACCCCCGCTGCAAACAAAGAATATGTCCACAGTGGGCACGGAGAGGAGGAAAAGAGGGTGGACTATCGGTTACAGTTCTTTACGGACCGCCTCGACGGCTTTTTCGATCATTTTGGAAAGGGAAAGGCCCTCCACACCGGCGAGGGTAAAATGGTCGTTTTGCAGGGGGAGCACTATCCGCTTACCGGGGGCCGATAAAACCGCGTTGGCGATTCCCTGGGTGATTTCCCCCATCATGCTGTTTGCGATGATGATGCCGATGGGCCCCAGGATAAAATCCGCACTGCGGGCGCTTACGCTGATTGCGTTTTCACCGGACGCGCCCCGCGTGGCACCGGCGTTTACCATACGTTCAGTGGCCACCGCGTTGGAACCCAGGGCGGTAATTTCGGCGGCGGCGGCCACTTCCTGTATTTCTTTTAAGCGCGATATAAGTTCCGCGCCTATCCCGCCGCCAAGCCCGTCAATGACGGTGATGTTTTTTTTCGCTGCCTTCATGGCATCCTCTTTGAGCGCGTCTATAGTACCTAGTTTTTCACTGATTTTACTCATGTGGTATAGAGTATACTGTTTTTCCTCTGATGTCAAGGTGCCGCATCTGCCCGCTGGCCCTACAGCCCCCACTCCTCCAGCATCGCCCGCTTGCCCAGGATGTCCGCTGTGGGCACGTCCGCTTTGAGAGCGCCCTCGGACAGAACCAGGGTGCGCTCGCAGAGGGACGACGCCAGGTCAAGGTCGTGGGTGGCCACCAGAAGGGCCTGGGGAAGATCCCGGAGCACCGCAAGCAAACGGCGGCGCGACCGGGGATCCAGGAACGACGAGGGTTCGTCCAGGAGGAGGAGCGAGGGGCGCAGCACCAGAACCCCCGCCAGCGCCGCCAGACGCTTTTCGCCGCCGGAAAGATGGCTGGTGAGGCGCGGCTTCAGGTGGGGGATCCCCAGGCCCGCGAGCACGGCGTCGATTCGCCGGGCGATCTCGTCCTCCGGGACGCCGTAGTTCCGGGGGCCAAAGGCCGCGTCGTCGTAGACCGTGGGCATGAACAGTTGATCGTCGGGGTTTTGCATCACGAGGGTCGCCGTCCGCTCCCCCGGGGCCGAGGTGCCCAGCCGCACCGTGCCCGCAGTAGGCGGCAGCAGCCCCGCGATGCACAGGAGCAGGCTGGATTTGCCCGCCCCGTCGGCGCCGATGAGGGCCGCCTTTTCCCCCGGGGCAAGGGAAAAACTCACGTCTTTGAGGGCGGGGGTTTCGCTGCCGCCCTGGTAGCGCAGGGTCAGGACGGACACTTCCAGCAGGGCCGTCACCGGGCGATTCCTTCTACCAGTTTTCCC
>JAITMZ010000053.1 GCA_031290725.1 Spirochaetaceae bacterium | reverse complement strand
GTCAGGGAGGATGACCGCTATCGTACATCGATGCAGGCGGGCGTACTGGCGGCGGCACTGGAAAAAATCCGCGTGCCCACCCAGCCCTGGTTCAGCCTGACGGAGCGCTGCTA
This sequence comes from Spirochaetaceae bacterium, assembly GCA_031290725.1. Classification (GTDB taxonomy): domain Bacteria; phylum Spirochaetota; class Spirochaetia; order Treponematales; family Treponemataceae; genus JAISTZ01. The sequence goes on along the minus strand of JAITMZ010000053.1, from coordinate 7,390 downwards.
CGGGATGTCCGCAGCGAAAAACCTGGGAGTGGAACAGGTGCTGGCGGCGATTTTTGACTTGGCACCCGTGGGTGAGCCTCTCTACAGCGGAGACCACTACACCGACCAGGAGCCGGAGTTCCGCATCGCCGAAATCATCCGGGAACAGGCCTTTTTGCGGCTGCGGGAGGAGGTTCCCCATGCGGTGACCGTGGAGATCGCCGACCTGGAGGTACGGCAAAACCCGGCGGCCCCAGGGAAGACCGGCCTGTGGGTGCGGGCTTTTCTCTGCGTCCAATCGGAGAGCCAGAAGGGAATTGTCATTGGAAAGGGCGCAGCGGTAATTCGAGCGATTCGGCTGGCGGCGGCGAAGAATTTGCGAAAAATCTTTTTCTGCCCGGTGGAGCTGGACCTACAGGTAAAGGTGCGATAGGGACACGCTGAAAAACATTCCACAGCTAAAACGCCCTTAAAGTCCAACTATTATGCAGGGGCGAGGACGTTTTTCAGCCCGTCCTCTGCCGGCCACCCTCAACCACCGTTCAGCGCTTACAGTGGGCGCGGAATCCCAGGCGCACGACTTGCATGTATTCGGTACTTGTGGTATACTATCCGTGGATGACAGCATGAATACCAAACACACCTTGGCCGCTTTTTTGAGGTACCACGGCTTTGAAAGCGAAGGCATCGACGTGAACAGCCTCATCGCCGCGCTCTTGGACGACATGGAGCGGGGACTTGCCGCTTCCGGTGGGAATATACCGGAGGAGGGAACCTTCGGCGGGCACATGGAGATGATCCCCACCTGGTCGCTGCCCCCACGGGAAATGCCCCGGAACAGGACGGTGGCGGCCATCGATGCGGGGGGAACCAACTTCCGCTCCTGCCTGGTGACCTTCGGCGATGCGGGGATGCCGGTGATTACGGATATGCGGCGGGCCCCCATGCCCGGCAGTAACGGGGAGCTTTCACGACAGGCTTTCTTCAGCGCCCTGGCGGCGAACCTGGATCATCTGAAGAACCGGACCGATAGAATCGGCTTCTGTTTTTCCTATCCCATGGAAATCACCGCCGATGGCGACGGCAGGGTTATCACCTTCACCAAAGAGATTCAGGCAAAAGAGGTGATAGGTACTCTGGTAGGACGGGAGCTGGGGGCGGCCCTGCAGGATCGGGGTTGGGACGTACCGGAAAAAATCGTCCTGCTGAACGATACTGTGGCGGCTCTCCTGGCGGGCGCGGCGGAGGGCGGTGTGAGCAAAACCGGGGGATCATATGTGGGGCTCATCCTGGGCACCGGGTTCAACGCCGCCTACATCGAAAGTGCTCCGATTTCCAAGCTTGGCGGGGCCGCTCCGCAGATAATCGTCTGTGAATCCGGCAAATTCAACAAGCTCCCCTGGAGCGACTTTGACCGGGAAATGGACGCAAAAACCCTCTTGCCCGGGGCGTACCGCTTCGAGAAGATGTGCGCCGGGGCCTACCTGGGGGCACTGGGGACACAGGCGGTGCGCCAGGCATCATCCGAGGGGCTATTTTCATCTGCGGTGACCGGGAAACTATGCGCGGCGGACTTTGGTCTGAAGGACATGGACGGCTTTTTGCACGATCCCCGCCGCCGGGACACGGTTCTGGGCGCTTTGGCGGCGGAGGGAACTGGGGACGACCGGGCGCTCTTGGCGGGGCTCTTGGACGCCTTTGTGGACCGGTCGGCCCGGCTGGCAGCGGGTATCATCGCCGCGGCGGTGATACGGTGTGGGCAGGGGGCGGATCCCGCCGCGCCGGTACGGGTGGTCTGCGAGGGCACCACCTTTGCCAAAACTTGGCGTTTAAAGGAGCGGGTCCGCGCCTGGCTGGACGCCGTGCTCACCAGGGAGCGGGGACTGTACGTTGAGGTGGTCGAAATCGACAACGCGATATCCTTGGGTGCCGCTGTTGCGGGAACCGCGAACTAAACCGGGTAAGGGAAGCATTGGTATGTCCAGCGACGCTGCCAACGGGAGCACCGCTCCCAGGATATATCGGTGCTGCCATATTTGACCGCAATTTTGGAGCAAGTCGTAGACTTGCGTATACAGCGCGGCGGGGAGGCGCAGCCTCCGTTTTTCAGCGAACTTGCAGCGGGCAACGCTGGTTAGCCCCAAGGTAACCGGCGTTGCCCAAGGTAGGAGATATGGGAATACTGTTTGACAAAAGATATGTTGGCGCCGGCGGGTTTTTTTCGTACAAACCGGCGGTAGTCTGCCTGTGCCTGGCCTTATGCCTCGCGGTGCCGTCCCTGACAGCACAGGTCTTCGGTACCGGGGTGTTGGGGGGCAGGCGAAATGTGCGGGTGGTGGAAACCCAGTGGTTCGACATCATCTACCCGCCGGAATCTGCCGCCACTGCGGATATCCTGCGGGACAATGCCGACGGGCTGTACAAAAAGGCTGCCGCTCTGTTTGGCGCGGGGCCGGAGTTCCGTATCCCCGTGGTGATCAGCCTTGCGCGGGACGAGTTGAACGCCTATTTCAGCCCCATGCCCCGCAATCATATAGTGGTTTATGACACGCCGCCGGATTACAGTCTGACCGTCTCTGAGGATACCCTTCTGTCTGTGTTCTACCACGAGTTGATCCACGCGGTAACCTTGACCATCCGGGGGCCGGTGATGCAAGGGATATCCGGCGCCTTCGGTGATCCCTGGAGCATCCAGTACCTGAACATGCCCCAGTCGATTTTTGAGGGAAGCGCGGTGCTGGCGGAAAGCCTGGAAGGTGAGGGGCGGCTCAATTCGGATTTTGCCCTGCACATCCTGCGTCAGGCAAAGATAGAAGGCAAATTTCCCTCTTGGGAGGATGCCACGGGCTTCCGGGACAGCTACCCCGGCGGCAATCTACCCTATATTTTCGGCGGAGCCTTCTACTACTGGCTCACCAAAACCTACGGCATGGATGCGTTTATTAAATTTTGGCAGGAAAATGCGGCGCTGCACCTGGGATTTTCCCCCACGGCCTTTCGGAGTACCTACGGTATGGGTATTCGGGAGGCCTGGCAGGCCTTTATGGACCAGCTTCCGGTGCCCGATGTACCCATGAATCCCCTGGAGATGCTCGGAAGCCGCCCGGACGTCTTCCCTACCCGCTGGATTGAATCAAACGGCCTGTTCTCTGCGGTTACCGCCGGCAGCACCGGGGCGGCCTGGTTCGACCAAGCCGGTGATACGGTCTACTTTCTGCCCGCCGGGGATGGCCCCAATCTGGAGCGGCGGGAAAAACTTTTCAGTATGCGGGGGATCAGGCACATTTCCTTTTCTCCGGACGGCAGCTACCTCACCCTGTCGCGGAACACGGAGGTCGGGCGATCCCCGCACAACGAAGTGATCGTCTACGACACGGACCGGAGCCGGTTCTTTCGGGTGAACGAAAAGCACCTGCGGGACGGCACCGTGGTGACACTGGCGGACGGGCTCAAATACGTATGCGCCGTAAAGACCGATTCCCAATATGCCTCCCTGGTGTACTATTCCCTGAATGCCGACGCCCTGGAGAAGGCCGAACCGGTCTATCGCTACGAGTTTCGTCTGAACGCCATCCCCTTCTCCCCGGTGGACATGGGACTGGGTCTGACCGGGTTCCTGCTCCACGAGGGGAATCGCTGGATGATCGCCGTGTTCGACGCCATGAGCGGGAACATCATTCTCTTCGATACCCCGGATCCCCGCATGGAGCTGCGCCATTTGAACGCCCGGGATTCCGGAGACGCCATCTCCCTGTATTTCTCCTGGACCAGGCGCGGCCTTCTCCCACGCTTCGGCAGCCTGGAGATCACCAAGGATTTCCTGGGTGCTTCCAACTCCCCCTCGCCCTTCGGCACAGCCGCCCTGACGGACACTTCGCGGCCGGTCCGGGGGACGTGGCGCCTCATGGATGCGGATGTTTCCGGCGGCGTGTATTCCCCCGCGCCGATTTACCACGCCGATTATCCCCACCTGTTCGTCTATGGGGCAAAGTTCTTTGAAACCAACGGCATATTCTCCCTCAATACGGCCCAGTTAACCTTCACCAGCACACCGGCCCAGTACCGGCGGCTGGTCTACCTGCCCGGAAAGCCCCGGAAGCCGATTTCGCTGCCCAATGCGGCGAAGTATCATCCCCTGGGATACTGGGGACGAGGTTTTCTGGTGCCCATTCCGGTTATCGCCAGCCCCGAGGATCCCCTGGCCATCCAGGATGTGATGGCGGGTCTGTCGTATCTCATGGCTGATCCGGGGGAATCCGCGATTTTTCTCACCAGCGTGGGGATCTCCCTGGTTTCCAATGAACGATACGTATCTGCGCAGCTCCTGAATGATTTCGGTGTCCTGTCCCTGGACACGGCGGCCACCGCGACCCTGTCTGATTCCCGGTTCAAAAAATCCTTCCTGCAAAACACGATTTCATCCACTTACGCCTTGGACGCCAATTTTTTTACCACGGTCGCCAACAGGGCATACTGGGAAGTTCAGCATGTTGACCTGCCGGACAGGACATTCAATAATATCTTCGAAGACACGGTGCAGGTATCCTTTTCAAACCTTCGGCGCGCCGGAAAGGAATACTACGAAACCTTCGGGGTCACCGTCACCCCCTTCTTTCAGTATCGCTATTTTCCCGGCAAGGATCAGTATCAGAATATCGGACTCAGCTCCTCCCTGACCCTTCCCCGAATGCTCCCTTTCCAGAATCCACTGGGTATGACGGTCAATTTGCCGTTCAGTCTGGGATTTTCCCTGTTTCCCCGGTACGATTATTTCGGCGGGGTCAATTTTTCCGCCGTGCTATTCAGTACGGAGATTCAGAAGGGCTTGCCTGGGGTAAACCTGTTTTTCCGGCGGGTGTCGCTCCTGGCGAGGTATTCCCGGTTCTACGAGTACGAAAATCCCACCTTTGCCATCCAGAAGCTGGGGTCAATTTTTAACGACGTGCAGCGCATGCCCTATACCGACCTGTTCATGTTATCCCTGGTACCGGAATTGGGACTGAACACCGGCGTCTTTACCTATGCGGGGATAGAAGTGAGTTTTAACTTGATTTTACGGCAGAAAAATGATGCGCCGTACGCGAGTAATCCCTTTTCTTTCAGCGTATCGGGCAGAATAAAACTGTAGGGAAGAAACCGGTTATAGGCGGAATTTTACTCTTGACGAGGTGAAAAAAATGCGGTATACTATTTTGAGGTGTTCTTATTTAAACTTTTAATGGAGAAAATATGGCGCGGCCGATAGTGGGAACCATTCTGCAATCCCTTCTCTTGCTCTTTCTCATAGCACTCCTGTCCCTGGGGGGTATCGTCTGGTTTGACTATCTGGGGGTGATCAACGTGAAGCCCTACCTGGCGCCGATCTACCGGCTGATGGGACTGGCGCCGCAGACCGGCGTGCCTTCCCCCGCAGGCGGCCCCTTCATTTCCGACCTGGACGACGACCGGTTTGCAAAACGCTTGGAAGCCCTGACCGTGCGAACCTCGGAACTGGACAAACGGGAGGCCGACCTGACCCAGGCAGTGTCCCAGAACGAGCAATTCGCCAAAGAACTGGAGGAACGGCAAAATTCGCTCGCGGAACGTGAAAAAACCTTCAAAAATATCCAGGAAATGTACGACAATAGAAATGTAAACATTGAGAGTATTGTTCAAAACCTGTCCGGTATGACTCCGCAGAACGCCGTGGCCATTCTTCTGGCGAGTGACGATCAAAACGTGATCGACATTTTGCGCAAAACCGAAGAGATGGCCAGGACTGGGAACACATCGTCCATGGTGGCGTACTGGCTGTCGTTGATGCCCCCGGAGCGGGCGGCGCAGATTCAACGAAAAATGCTGGAAAAGCCCACGGCGATGGGTATGCCGGGCGGATAAATCCAATCCTCCGTGTTTACGATTTTGTACGCATGGAGGTTATATGCAGATTCCAGAAATCCAAATTGCGCCTGCAAACAATCCCCGGCAAGATTCTATCGGTCCGCCCTCCGGACAGGATAGGGTGGAAGCCGGAACGGGTTCGTTTTCGCGCAAGCTCGAGGACGCTGTTCGAGAACGGGAAGAAGAGAACCGCCGCCGGCTAAAGGGTCCGCCGGATGAATTCCGGGGAACAGACAGCGCGGCGGCAAGCGAAAATCCAGCGGCTGAAGAAATTATGGCCGCACAAAAACAGGCGTCCCTGGCGGATATTCTTGTGGAGCAGAAGACAATTCGGCTTGAACCGGAAAAAAACGGCCTGTCTGACCAGGAATTGTTCATCACCGATTCGTTTTTTTTGCCTGTCCTGGGGGTGGGCGAGGAGCTGGGCGGGGAGACCGCCGCTACACTCTGGACGGATATCGAAGCCATCGAACAGTTTATGCACCCCGAGGCGCTGTTCAGCGAAGAAGAAATCATTATACCGGTCGATGATTCGGACCTGACCGCTGAGGCGCAAATGGCCATCGCGGAAATTACGGTGAAGGTACCGGAAGCGCTAAAGGTCGAACTGTCCCGGGATCCCCCCCCCGATCCTTCGGAGACCAACAGCGGAATCCCAGCCGCGAACCGGGAAGAACAGGTGCTGTTCGACCTGCTCACGAAAAACCCGTCCATTGCGGTGATCGACGAGCGGACTATGCCCGTTATGAAGCCGTCGGAAACAGGGGTTTCGGAAAAAGATGACCCCCGGAATCTGAATATCCGCCTGGGAGACGACGGGAGCGCGGAGATAACTCTGATGCTGCCTGACCTGAAAGCGGCGGGACTGGACGGGCAGAGGACAAGCCAAGCGATAAACAGCACGGTGCCGGAATCACGGTTCTCGCCCATGCTGCAGGCGGAGATACAGAAAAACGCCGGGGAGTTTGTGAAGACCGGTTCAATCCTCTTGCAGGACAACAACGCCGGCAGTATTCGCCTGGTTTTGCATCCCGAATCCCTGGGGGATGTTAAGATTCATTTGCGGCTCGCCGATAATCATATTGTGGGAAATATCACCGTGGCGTCTGAAGAGGCCTATCAGGCGATGAAGAACAGCATCCAGTCGCTGAAAGCGGCTTTTGCGGAGAGCGGTTTTTCAGCGGGCAGCTTCGATTTATCCTGGTCCGGTGGGCAGAACGACGGCGGTTCCCGTCAGCAGGCGAAACCGGGACCGCGCGACTTTTTTGTGGCTGCCAGGGAGTACGACAGCGCCATCCGCAGGGATGACCGGCTGGACGATGCGGTGCTGATCGAGAATTTATTTAAAAACAAGCGGCCGGGAAGCATCAATCTGGTGGCGTGAGTCCATCCGGTGGGGCACGGCGAGTATCTTTGGAGGTATACAGTGGCGTTTGAAATGAATGCGGTGGAAAGGGCGCGGACAGAAAGCGCAATCCAGAGTTTCAACCAGCAGAATCTTTCGGTAAATGGACGTACCGCAAGTCAAAAA
>JAITMZ010000098.1 GCA_031290725.1 Spirochaetaceae bacterium | reverse complement strand
AGATAGAGTTTTCTCCGTGGCCGAACAGGTAGAGCCGCTCTGCCCCGCCGGTGAGCAGCTGCCGGGCCAGTTCAGAGCCGATTGATCCCCCGGCCCCGGTGATGAGCACCCGTTTACCCCGCAGGTAGGTCAGGGATTCCTTCAGGGAAATCGCCACCGGGGGGCGGCCCAGCAGATCCAGGGGGTCGATCTCTCGGCTCCGGGCGGAGCGTACCGTCCGCTCAATCACCTGGGATAATTCGTTGATGTGGGACAGCGCGTCGCTCAGGTTCATACCCTATTCCGCCTGCGTCGGCTTCAGGGAGTCGATCATGAATTGCCTGGGAATAGGTGCCGGCTTCCCGTTGGTGGTGACCGACGCCCAAGTGACTTTCGCCTCGGCACACACCGTCCCGTCGGCCTTGAGGACCCGCTGGCGGAAGGTGCCGGACACATGTCCCAGCTTGATGGGCTCCACTTCCACCAAAAGCCTATCGTCCAAAAATGCCGATGCCTTATAGGAAATATCAATGTGGGTGATATACAGGTAATACCCCGCATCCACCAGGCCTTTGTAGTCAAATCCGCAGGCATGGAGAAACTCCATGCGGCCATATTCCAGGTAATTCAGGTACACGGCATTATTCACATGGCCGTAGGAATCACATTCATAGGTGCGTACCACCAGTTGGGCAACAGTTTTCATGGGATAATGATAGCAAAAATGAGAAAAATGCACAAGGGCGGAATCCCCGGCGCTTACAGCAGCCGCTCCAGGGTTAGCTCGATCCCCGGAAACAGCGGCTTCGACCCGGCGCCGCCTGGTGCGACGGTGTGTCCGCGTCCCTTGATCCCGCGGATCAGCACGTTTTTGGGTGTGTCGTCCATGTCCACGAATTCCAGCACCGTCACCGCATAGCCCGCATCCTCCAGGATACGGGCCCGGATGGCGTCGGTGGCCAGAGCGGCGAATCGCTCCCGAAACAGGCCGTGGGCAAGGATGGGCGCCAGGAATTTGTCGGGAGGCGGATTGGCAGCCAGCAGGGCGTTCAATTCGTGCTGACAGCAGGGCGCGGCCAGGATTACCGGCACCCCCCGGCGAATACCGTAGGCCAGGGCGTGATCGGTGGCGGTATCGCAGGCGTGGAGGGACACCAGAATGTCCTGCGGGGAGCCATCGTCGTGGGTCACAAAGTCTTCGATGGTCTGGGAGCGGAAGCTGAGCCCCGTCCAGCCCAGGGTGGACGCCAGACGGGCGCAGCGGTCGATCACCTCGGCCTTTGAGTCGATGCCGATGATTTCGCAGGGAATGTGCATCTGGTCTACCATGAAGTGATAGAGCGAAAAGGTGAGATAGGATTTCCCGCAGCCAAAGTCCAGTACCCGGAGCGGGCGCCCTTCCGCTGACGGTCGTACCGCCGGAAGCACATCCGCCAGGGTTTCCAGAAAGCGGTTAATCTGGCGAAATTTTCCTTGCTTTGAGGCGATAATTTTTCCCTGGGGACTCTGAATGCCCAAATGCACCAGAAAGGGGAGCGGACCGTGGACGCCGGTATCCAGGCCGATTCGCCGGGCGGGTTCGGTTTGCCCGGCGGCGGGTTCCTCATCGTATTCCAGCAGCGCCAGCCGGCCGCGCTTGTTGGACACCAGGGACGCCACGCGGATAATTGCGCCGTCTTGCCTGCGGGCCGTGGCCGTGCCGAAACAACCGAGGCAGACACCGGTGAAGAAGGCCGGCAGCTCCGCTTCGGGGATGGTGCGGTGGAATGCCTGCGTTACGGTGAACAGCTCCGCGAAAAATCCCGCCGGGGAGGGCCGCACCCGAATTCGCAGGCACCCGGCGGGGAGAGAATCGCTCATAGGCGCGTTCTTCCGGGGTCTGGAGAGGGACAATGACAGCAGGCGCGGTCCGGCGGCGCTCAGAATCCCGGTAAACCGGGAAGCGGCATCATCAGTTTGATATTTCATGTGGCCTCACACTTTTTTCCATACATCGATGAATTCCATCAGGTATTGCTGGATATTCCCAAACCATTTTTCCTGGAAGAGGGCGGCCTCCATGCCGATACAGCGGTAGTGCCAACTCTCCCACTGGTAGCCGGTGACGTCTTCGTAGCCTGCAGGAAAGGACAATGACCAGCCGAAACTGGCGGCGTGGGCCAGAAGCCACTCCCCTGCCCGGCTTTCGGAAAAGCTGTCGGAGATGGACCCGAAATCCACGGTGGTGCCCAGTTGATGCTGGCTTTTGCCGGGCTGGGCGGAGAGTCGGTCCGCTGCGGTTTGGCCCATTTCCCGGACATACCGGACATAGAGTTCCTCCTGATACCCGTAGGACCGGTAGGCCGAACTCACCAGCAGGGTGACCCCGGCGGCGGCAGCGGCGTTTCCCATACGGCGGAGAGATTCTTCCGCCGGTTTTCGCAGGAACGTATCGGCGCGATTGGTGGTGTAAGCGCTGTTGGGGACCAATGCCACCAGATCCGGCGGCTCGTAGCCCATGGGCAGGGGATGCTGCTTGTCCGTCAGGAGCAGAAGCCCGTCACGGTCGGCCTCCAGGACGGCGTGCAGGTCGGTAAGAAAAATCGCGGTGTCCGCAGTGACGGCGTCCTGGATGGCGGCCCGGGTTTTCGCCGGAAGGAGGGCCAGGACGAGGGACACTTTGCGGACACCCTCATCCGCCGGTGATTGGGCGTTCAGGGCCGGCGGCGTCATCAGATAGCACAAAAGACACAAAAATAAGCATTGTTTACGCATATTGTCAGTATATCTTTTTTTTGCGCTTGCCGCAAGTGCGAAAATTTGCTATACTATATGGGTTATGCGTATTATTCGATCGGCTGTTCCGTTTTTGCGTTTCGCCGCCTTCCTGTGGATCTTTGCGGCCTGCAATAACCGGGCGGCCCCTCCCCGGCCGATTCAGGCGGCGGGCGAAGCGGCGGCGGCAATAGCCCCTCCGGTTATCTACTCCTCTCATGTGGCGGTGCTTTTTGACCGGGGTCAGGATACGGCTTTTGTGGAATCCGCCCTGGAAGGGATCCGGGAAAAATACGGCCTGTTTGAATCCCAGGGCCTGGTATATCCTATACTGTTTCCCGGCGATTTTCAGCCCCCGCGTATTTCACTTTTGCCGGGCAAACTGGCGGAAATTCCTCTCCGCGCGCTGGTAATCCTGGATGCCCCCGAAGGGACTCACCGGGCGCTGGCGCGGCTCCAGGATACCTGGAGGGAGACCGGTACGGTTTGTCCGGTGATCGCCATCAACCCCCAGGGTGAACTGTTGGGCATCCAATCGGGGAGCGATCTGGTGCTGGACATCGACATTGACGAATTACAGCCCTCCGATGGCGGCCGGTTTCACGCCCAAAGGGTACTCATGCAAATACTGGAATACTTTGGGGTGAACGAATACACGGAATGGCAGGCGGCCCATGACCCGAAGGCGGACGCCGAGGATCTGCTGTACCAGTGCGGCGATGGGTGGACCACCCGTCCCTTTGTGGACAAAGACACGGGACTCCGGGCGGCGAATCACTTTGTCGTCACAGGGTTCCAGCCAAAAAAACGTTAAGGTATCCCAATGGGGATATACCGGTTTTGGGGACCGCATGACGGGTTTGCAAGGTAGAATTTACTATTAAATGGACTAAAGCCCGACAAACTCCTGGAGGGGCAAGTAAAGAGGTTAGTTGATGAATGTCCTTGAACAACTGGACTCAAACCTGATCGGATCAAAGGAAGCCGCAGCAGCCCTGGAAAGCGCTCCCGGCGCGCGCCTTTTGGTGGTATCCGACACCCACGGGCACCCGGATTTACTGGAAGAGATTATCCGTGTTTTCGGCCCCGGCTGCGGCGCCCTGGTTCACTGCGGTGACGGCGCCGGGGATTTGCTGCAGGTTTTCTCCCACGCCGGCCGGAATGTGCGGCTGGCCGAGGCGTTTCCGCCGGTGATCGTCCCGGTTCGCGGAAACGGCGACGGCGAATGGTATCCCGCCGAATTCCTGGGGGACTCACCGGGAGGCGAAGAGCCGCCGGTGCGTTTCCGGTTTTCCCTGGCCCCCCAGACGGTGTTCAGCGCCGCCGGACGCACCGTCTTTGTTACCCATGGCCACGGCTACAGCGTCCACCTGGGACTGGAGCGGCTGGTGAACACCGCATCCCTCCGGACGGCGGACTTAGTACTCTACGGCCACACCCATCGTCCCCAGTATGGTGAAACCGCCGGATCTCTGACGCTGAATCCCGGAAGCTGTGCGTATCCCCGGGGCGGATTTCCTCCGAGTTTCGCCACCGTGGCCTTCCCCGGTGCCGCCGAGCGCTTCGACGTGGGGTTCTACGAAATCCGCAAAACCCGGTTCGGGGGTCTGGATTTTTCGCCCTTCAGCAAAATGCCGTAAAAAATAAAAATCCTGCGTTTTTTCCTGAAAAAAGCGCCAAAAATCCTTCTTTTATACTATATATAATATATGGTACGTAAAGAAAGTTTGTATGCCGCCGCCTTGTGCTGGGCGACGCTGGTCTACTGCGGGGTCATGCCGCTGCCCCGGAGTATTGTCCGGTCGGTGGTTCCCCTGTCCGCCGCCACGGGGATCAGCGGGATCGTGGTGTCCAACCCGGCAAAAACCACGTCGGGGCGATATTATCGCTTTAACTTCACCCTGTGCTCGGTGACGGGCATCGTGGGGGGCTTTTCTGTTGCGTCCGGCGCCGGGGGCACCGTGGCGGTGCTTTTTCCCGCGGCGATTCTGGAAGCGAATTTTCCCGGTAAGCTGTATTCTGCGGCATCCGCACGCTCCGGGCAGGAATCAAGGGGTGATTTTTTCGGCGCTTCCCGGAGGGGCAATCCGGTGGCGCTGTCGAATCTGCTGGTGGAAACCGGGGTGCGCTTGACTCTGACCGGCAAGTTGCTGCCCCCTTATGAACAGCGGTCGTTTTTGGACAGGCTGCAGGGCGAAAAACCGGTGTTTCTGGCCGAAACTCTGGAAAGCGCCGCCTACGACGGGAACTTCTCCGGGGGTCTGGCGCGGGTTCGGGGCTGGTGCCGGCTGCAATTTCGGCGGGTGATGTATGCCTGGGGCGGGGCGGGGGGCCTGTTTTTGGCGCTGGCGTCCGGCGCTTCGGAGTACACCGATTCCGGCGTGGGGGGACTGTTTCGGAACGCGGGACTGTCCCATGTGCTGGCCCTGTCGGGGATGCACCTGTCGATTTTTTCCGGTGTCACCCGGCGGGCGGGAAAACGCGCCGGGAAGCGCCGTGCGGAACTGCTGGCGTTGGGAGTGGTGCTGCTTTTCGTGTGGTTTGCGGGGTGGACGCCATCCCTCAGGCGGGCGTTGATATTTTTCATGCTGGGGTTTGCGGCAAAACGGGTGGGCAAAGTCTCCGGTATGACGGAAATGCTGACCGCCACCTTTTTCATCCACTTTTTCTGGAAACCCGAGGAGGCCGCCACCCTGTCGTTCATCCTGTCCTATGCGGGTTTGGCGGGTATTCTGGTCTTTTCGGGCCTGTTCAACCGTTTACTGGTGCGGATTCCGGGATTTTTCTGTTCCGGCGGATTTGCGGCGTCAATCGGCGCGTTTATTGCCACGTCCCCGGTGTCGGCGTTGTTTTTTCACTATGTGACTCCCGGCAGTATCCTCTCCAGTACGGTTATTTCCCCGCTGATTACGGTTTTCATGCTGTGCGGCATCATCTGTTCCATCGCGGCGCTGGTCTACCCGCCCCTGGTTTTCACCCTGGGTACCGCCATGAATCTGGTATACCGGCTTATCATCATACCCACCGGCCTTTTCGCCCGCATCCCGCGAATTCCCGTGGGGTAGCACCCGCCGCCCTGGGCGACGCTGATTCGCCTCAAGTTAATCAGTGTTTCCCCTGGGAAAACGGGTTTTATGAGAAAAAATCAAAAATTTCCCACAATTTTTCAAAAAACACTTGACAAAATAAAAAAATGATGATATATTAGGTATATCGTTGCGGTTAGTCCCTTGGGGACGCACCGCA
>JAITMZ010000091.1 GCA_031290725.1 Spirochaetaceae bacterium | reverse complement strand
GTATTTTGAAAGATCTCCGGGTGATCACCATCAAAAACGGCAAAAATACGGGCCGCCTCATGGCCTTCGCAAAGCTGGAGGACTTCACCGGCACCATGGAGCTGGTCTTTTTTTCCAGCCTCTGGGAGCGGAAAGGCCCGGAACTGCGGGAAAACGCCGTGGCGGCCTTCCGGGGCACCATCGGTTCTACTAAGGACGGCACGGGTTCCTCTTTTCAGGTGGAGGACGTGCTGGACCCGGATAGCCTGGAGCAAAAAACACTGAAGGAAGTGCACATCGAACTGCGTCCCTTCTTCTCCGACGATACCGACCTGTATTCTCTCCGGGAGTCCCTGTTCAACGCCCAAGGGGACTGTGAGATATACTTCCATTTCCCCCAGGAAAAAGAACGCCGGGTGATTCGCGCCCACACAGGCCTCCGGATCCCCGGATCCCCGGAATTTATTGCCGAGTTAAGCCGTTCCTGCCCACTGGTAGGAAATGTCTGGACCGCATAAGAATCGTTGATTCGGGCTTTTTTTCGCCCCGAGCGGCGGGGATGATAACCAGGTGGCGCTGGTGGTCGGGCAAAAAGGGATTTTGCAGAGGGCGCACCTCGTACGCGCCGGGCAGGGCGGCCATCTCTGCGGCGATTTTTTCCGGCCTGGCCTTGTACGCGGCGATGAAGCCCCCGGGCTTGATCAGGGCCAAAAGCATCCGCAGGGAACGCCTGTCCAGTGTGGTGAGGGCGCGGAATACCAGAATGTCAAATCCCCGTTTTTCCAGTTGATCCGCGTCACACTTTTCCACCCGCACATTATCCATGCCCAGGATGGCCGCACAGCCGGTCAAGAAATCCGCCCGCTTTCCCCGGCGTTCCACCAGGATGAACTGGCGGTCCGGCATGGCCAGCGCCAACGGTATGCCCGGAAACCCCGCGCCGGACCCGATGTCGGCAATGCACACCGGCGCACCCGCCGACCCACAGACCGCCGCCAGTTCCCGCACCACCGGAAGCCCGGCGAGACTATCGAATACGTGAGCCCGAATGAGATCCTCCCCGGTGCGGGCGGCAGTGAGGTCGAAAACGCGGTTGTGAAGCAGCACCTCCTCCACATGACGGGCGAGCTTTTCGGCCATGCCCGGCGCATCCGCAGGGGACACACCGAAGACAGCCAGACCCTCCCGGAGCAGGTCGCCGGACGGCGCGCCGTCTTGGTAAGTTATTGCCGCGGGCACGGGGCTTACCGGCGGCGATTACCGAAAAGCCTGAGCAGCGCCAGGAACAGGTTGATAAAGTCCAGGTATAATTGCAGAGCGCCGAATATGGACTGCTTCACCGCGATATCCGATCCTTCGGGAGCCACGGCGATGCGCTGCAGTTTCTGGGCATCCCAGGCAGTGAGGCCCGTGAACACCGCTACGGTGACAATGCTGATGAGCCAGTCGAAGCCGCTGGACCGGAGAAACATGTTGATCAGCGAGGCGATGATGACACCCCACAGCCCCATCATCAAATAGTGACCCGCCTTCATTAAATCCCGCTTGGTCACCAGTCCGTAGATGCTCATGCCGCCGAACATGGCCGCCGCCATGAAAAACACCTGGCCGATTGACTGGGCGGTATACACCAGAAAGATCACCGACAGGGTGAGTCCGTTCAAAACCGAATAACCGAAAAATGCCGCCATGGCCGCGCTCTTGGTCATGGTGCGGATATTGGCCGAAAGATACCACACCAGGGCGAACTCGTCGATGATCAGGCCGAAAAATGTCCATCGGCTCCCGAAGGCGAAGCGGATGAACGCCTCACTGGATGCCGCAAAGACCGCCGACACCCCGGTGACCATCAGGGCCGCCGCCATCCACAGATACACCCCCACAATAAATTTCTGCCGTGCCCCGGCAACCGCCGCACGCTGCGCTATTTGCTGTTCCATTTTTAGCCTCCTTGAGCTTAAAATTACCGGGTACCGTTAAAACTTCAATTTTTCGATATACCCTGCCTATAGTATAGCGCTTTTTTTACAAATGTCAAGCGCAACACGCCACCGGCATTTACTTTTTCACCGAGAAGATGCTATGGCGCAACCCAACCCTTGCAAGGGGACGGAGTTTCCAGCGAAAAGTCGATGCCCTATAAAGCCCGCTCCAGTTCCTCCAGCAAGATCTGCCGCACCGCCTTGATGTCGTCGTTCATGGTGAGCCCCGCCGCATTGGTGTGGCCGCCGCCGCCGAATTTTGCCGCGATGGCCCCCACGTCCAGCGTCCCCTTGGAGCGCATCCCCACGGTACACTTGAACTGCTTTTCCTGCCGTACAAAGAGTACCGCCCGTACCCGCTCCACCGAGAGAAACAGTTGGTACAGCGCATCCGAATCCCGGCCTTCTTTGCCGAATTTTTGGGTGTCGGCGATAGTTTCCCATGTGTGGATCACCTGTCCGCCGAAGCGCTGTTCCGCCCGGTCGAGCATCAGTCCCAGCAGCTTGCGGGTCAAGAAGGGTTTGTGGGCCGAAATATCATCGTAGATGGTCCGGGGAACGGCACCGGCGTCGGTGAGACGGCCCGCAGCCTGGAACACGGTGCCAGAATGGGAGGGTAAAAACCGAAAAAAATTGGTGTCCGTCACCAAGCCGAAAAAGAGGCGCCCGGCGGTTTCTTCGTCGGGCACCCCGATGATGCGTTCGTAAAGCTGGTGGACGATGAGCGCCGTGGCCGGGGCGCCGGGGTCGATGATGCGGTGATGGCGGTCTCCGGCAGCCGGCATTGATGTGTGATGGTGGTCGATGATGAACACATCCAGGCCGGAAAGATCAACATTCACCTCACCTAGACGCTCCACTTCGGCGCAATCCAGGATGATCAGGGCTTGCTTTTTTAATTCATCGGCACTCCATCCGGGCAGGGCATCGGGAAAAAGGGATTCCATCTCCTTGATTTCCGAGCGTTTGAAGGGACCCGCAGAAAAAAGCCGATAGGGTTTGCCCAATTTTTCCAGAATTTTCGCCATGCCCAGACAACTCATGAGGCAGTCCCCGTCGGGCTCCCGGTGCCCTCCCAGAATAAACGAGTTGTGGCTGTCCACAAATCCCCTGAACTCGGCCACCTGTTGGTCGGTTAATCGCAGCATGTTTTCTCCTATTCAATTCTGCGGACGCCCCGGTCCAGTTCTTCCCGGCTGATCCGCACCCACAGGGGCCGTCCGTGGGGGCAGTGGGGGTCCGCCAGCGCCAGGACATCGGCGGCGAGCTTGGCTGCGGTATCTTTGTCCGGCGCATCTCCCCCTTTTATCGCCGCCCTACAGGCCGTTCTGGCCGCCAAAGAGCGAAGCATATCTCCGGGGTCAATGTGATTTTCCAGTAAATCCTGGCGGAGGTCGTCCTCGCTGCCTTGCCAGGCCGCCGGTACCGCGCGAAATTCCCAGCGGCCATCCCCGCTGTGCTCCGCCTCAAACCCCGCGCCGGAAAGGGCGTCCCGGATTGACTCAAGGTAGGCGTCGTCCTTGACCGACGAGGTTTCCACCACGTATGGCACCAGCAGCGGTTGTTTCTGGCCGGCCGTCTCCATAAAGCGATCATAGAGAATCCGCTCGTGGGCGGCATGCTGATCTATAAGGTACAAAACATCGCCCTTTTCTACAATCAGGTAGACGCCGAAGGCGCTTCCTATGTAACGCAGACCGTCTGCCCGGTAGGCCGGCCCGGTTTCCGCCGCATACTGGCCGAGAAAATCTGACCCAGGGGAAGGCGCGGGCATCTTCACTTCCCGCTTGGCGCTTCGCTGCGGGAGCGCATCCCTGAAGTCAGGGGGAAGTTTCGAGGCTGATATAGCCGCAGAATATTCGGTATCAAGGCTCTCCCGCAGACCGGCCTGCCGGCCAGGTGGTTTCTCGATGGAACCGGTTTCCCCGCCGGGAATTTTCTGCGGCGTACGGAAGCTGTCTTGATAAAACGAGCTCTCCCGCCCTCGTGTTTCGGTTTGACTCCCCTCCGCAGCCATCCGCGCCAGACCGCTCATGGAACGACCGTAAAGATGCTCCCGTACCACGGCGATCACCATGTGGCGAACCGGAGTGATGTCCCGGAAACGGGCTTCACGTTTGGCGGGGTGGATGTTGAAGTCCACCAAGTCCGGGGCAACGGTGAAAAACAAGGCCGCCACCGGATGGGTGCCGTTGGGGAAATAGCCTTCAGCGCCGTATTCCAGGGCCTGGAGCAGGGCGAATTCGTTGATCCGGTGGCCGTTCACGTAAATGTGGATGTATTTTCGGTCGGTACGGCGCACGCTGGGATCACCGATGACCACCGTGGCGCGGTAGAAAGCGCTATTATCGGCCTGCACGCCATCCTGAGCGTGGAGCTCGGTGAAAAGCCGGGGGTCCAAATCGGGCAAAAAGGCGGCTATCCAGCGTTCCGCCAGAGTTTGACCCGCGGGGAGCGCCAGCCGTGTCTTGCCGTCCATGATCAGACGGAAGGCGATGTGCGGCATGGGCAGGGCCTTCTCCGCAAACATCTGCCGGCACAGGATTCCCTCAGAGGTGGGGCGGTTCAGGAAGTGCCGCCGGGCCGGGATGTTCTCGAACAGGGCCTCGCTCACGCAGACGGTGCCCTTGGACAGGCTTGCCGGCTGGATCAGGTGGTCCTCGGTAATGGACGCCCGCATCTGCCAAGCCTGTTCCCCGGAGCGCACGGAGGTAATTGCGAGGCGCGACACCGCCGCAATGGATGCCAGCGCCTCCCCGCGAAACCCCAGGGTCATGATGCGCTGCAGGTCCTCCTCTTCCGCGATTTTGCTGGTGGCGTGGGGCCGGGCGGCCTGTTCCAAGTCGGTCTTGCTCATCCCCGCACCGTCGTCCGCCACCCGGATCCGGTCTATGCCCCCGCCGTCTATCTCCACGATGATATTCAACGCGCCGGCGTCCACCGCATTGTCCAGAAACTCCCGCAACACCGCCTGAGGCCGGTCGATCACCTCTCCGGCGGCAATTTTTCGCGCCAGTTCCGGCGGCAAAAGACGTACCGGACGCCCGTTCATGGTTTGGTTCATGACTATTCTCCCACCCGTCCGCGCCGTCTATACGCCGCCGAAGAGGGACATCTCCGGCTTGGGCTTCTCTTTTTTTGCGCCCCTCGACCGCGTCTTCTTTTCATCGCCGTCGGCATCCGCTCCGGCGCTCGTTTCACCCGCCGGACCGTCATCATCCTTCGGGTCCGCCGCATCGCCGGCGTTCATGAGGGTCTGGATTTTCCCTTCAATGGCATCCAGTTCTTTTTCCATGCCCTTGGCGAGCTTAATACCGTCTTCAAAATACCGCAGGGCATCCTCCAGGGACACGTCGGGAACTTTGATTTTTTCGCTCAAGTCTTCCAAGTTACGAAGCCGTTCTTCAAAATTATCCATAGAGAGAAGGGTAGCATAAAAATGACCTCGTGTCAAGGCTTAAGAGCGATTTTTTACAAAAATCCCGCCTTTGCCAGCCCAGCGACCATAAACCACCCACGCCCCAAACAAAGGTGTCGCCCGGGATTCTAGCGCCTGGGATTCCGCGCCC
>JAITMZ010000088.1 GCA_031290725.1 Spirochaetaceae bacterium | reverse complement strand
TAAAGTCCAACTATTATTCAGGGGCGAGGACGTTTTTCAGCCCGCCCCCCGCCCGCATCCCTAAACCACCGTGCAGCGCTTATAGTGGGCGCGGAATCCCGGGCGCGCGACTTGACGCGCCCCCTGCCCCGTATGGTATACTTATCCCCATGACAGACTACTTTGACATTGACGAAATCACCAAACAGTACGATGGCCGCTTGGCCGCGCGGATGCTCTCGTACGCCGCACCGTACCGGGGCCGGGTGATACTGGGGGTCATTGCCCTCTTCACCGCTACTGCGGGGGAACTGGCAGTACCCGTGTGGATACGGCGGATCATCGACACGCTGCTGGTGCCGGCGCACCCGCTGGACCAGGCGGCTGCTCTGGGGCGGCTCCACACTGCGGTGGGGCTTCTGGGGGTGATCCTGTTCATCGTGTTTGCGGCAACCTTTGTGCAGACCTGGTTCACCGCCTCCATCGCACAGAAGGTGATGCGGGATATCCGCATGGCGCTGTTCACAAAAACCGTGGGGCAATCCACGGCCTACCTGTCCCGGCACCCGGTGGGGCGCATCGTAACACGCCTCACCGGCGACGTGGAGACCATCAACGAGTTCTTCACCTCGGTGCTCACTTCGTTCCTCAAGGATTTTTCGATCATGATCGGCGCCCTGGTGACGATTTTCCTTTTGTCTCCGCGCCTGGCATTGGTGACGGTGTTCACCATACCCCCGGTTGCCGCCGCCACGCTGGTGAGCCGGGTGAAGGCACGGGAGGCATTCCGCGCGCAGCGCACCTGGTCGTCCCAGGTGAACAGTTACCTGTCGGAGCATTTGTCGGGGATACAGGTGGTGCAGTTGTTCGGCCAAGAAAGACGCAGCGCGGCGGAGTTTTCCCAGCGGAACGACCGGCTGCTGGATGCGAACCTGCGGGAGATGTACGTCCATGCCGCCTTCCGCCCGGTGGTGGATTTTTTCGCCAACCTCACCATTGCCCTGGTGATCGCCGCCGGGGCCTGGTATGTGCAGCGCTCCGCCGTGTCCGTGGGGGTGCTCATCGCCTTTGTGTCCCTGGTACAGATGTTCTTTGGGCCTGTGCAGGATATTGCGGAAAAATACACGATTTTGCAGTCCGCCATGGCCGGTGGGGAGCGGGTCTTCAAGCTGATGGACACCGACGAGCGCATCAGCGACACCGGCGCGCACCCGCTCTGCAAAACCCCGGACTTTCCGGTGACCGGTCATGTTCGCTTTTCGGACGTGCGCTTTTCCTATGTGAAGGGTGAGGAAATCCTAAAAAGCCTGTCCTTCGAGGTGAAGCCCGGCCAGACCGTTGCCATAATCGGCCACACCGGGGCGGGGAAAAGCACGATAATCAACCTGCTCACCCGGCTGTGGGACGTGGACTCCGGTACCATCACCCTGGACGGCATTCCCCTTACGGACATCCCCCTGCAGGATTTGCGCCGGGCCGTTCTGCCGGTGCTGCAAGAGGTATTCCTGTTTTCCGGCACTGTGGCCGACAACATCCGCCTGGGTCTGGACCTCACCGACGCCGAAGTGGAAGAGGCTGCCCGGGCTGTTCACGCCCACGACTTTATTGCCGGCCTCCCCCAGGGTTACGGCGCGGTCCTCTCCGAGGGGGCCGCCAACATATCATCGGGGCAGCGCCAGCTCATCAGCTTCGCCAGGGTGGTGGCCCACAATCCGGCCATCGTGGTGCTGGACGAAGCCACCAGCTCCATCGACACCCACACGGAGCGGCTCATTCAGCTGGGTATGAAACGGCTTCTCGCGGGCCGCACATCCATCGTTATCGCCCACCGCCTGTCCACCATCGAGGGTGCCGACCAGGTGCTCACTATCGAAAACGGGACGGCAAGCGCCTTATAGGGCCGTTTCATCACAGGCCGTCCGGCGGAAGGTGGGGATACGGGTTTCAGGTTTTTTCAGGTTATTGTGGGACCCCAACCGGGGTTTTAGTTGCGCCCTAGTGCGATGCGCACCCGCGAGCCGTCGGTAACGGTGCCGCCCACCACTACCAGGTCGCCCGGTGACAGGCCGGAGATGATCTGCACCTCCGTGTCGTTGGACAGGCCCGCTGTCACGGGTACCCGGTGGGCCACATTGCCGGCGTCCACCGTATAGACCACCTGTTGATTGTTGTAGGCCTTGACCGTGTTCCGGGGCAGCACCAGGGTGTTGTTTTCCTGGCGGATGATGAGGCTCACGGAGGCGAACATCCCCGGCTTGATGGCGGGTACCCGGCCGCGCAGGGTGAGGGTGGTTTCAATAGTACGATTTTTGGCGCTCACCACGGGGCTCACCGCAGTGACCGACGCCTCGTATTCTTGCTCCGGATCAGACGCCAGGGACACGAATGCGGGAAGGCCTGTTTTCAGCAGGGCGGAGTATTTTTCCGCCACGTAGATTTTGATGATCAGGTCGTTCAGGGAACCCACCGTGGCGATGCTGGTATTGGTGGCCACCGTGCCCCCCACTTCGATGGGCAGGTCGATAATGGTGCCCGCCATGGTGGATACCACCGGATTGAGCGCATAGGCCGTACCGGGGCGGGAGGGGTCGATGTAGGCAATGATTTCCCCTTTCTGCACCGGATCGCCCACCCCTTTGCGGAGCGACGTGATCTTCCCCGCCGTGTCCGGGAAAATACCCACCTCTGTGCGGGAGGACACGTTGCCGTTGAGCCGCACGGTTTGCCGGATGGTCTCACCCCGCATCTCCTTCACCGACACGGTGACGGCGTTTTGTGCGGCGCCGGTGCCCCCCGCCGTTCTTGGGGATTGCCCTTGAACGACGGCGCTCTGTCCCGTGGGCAGCGTTTGCCCGGCGGGAACTTGGGTAGCGGCGGCTCCCCCTGGCACCCGATCTGTCCCGGCAAGGGTGGCGGCGTTTCCGGTTAACGCTGCCAAGTCGATGATCCCCGCCCGTCCCAACTGGGTTATTGTGGCAGCGCCGATAAAAATGCCGATAAGAATCACCACGATGATCTTTGCGATGGCGTCCAGGGCGCCTTTTTTCTCTCCCTTCATGTATTGTCTCCGCTGATGCTGTAAAGTTCGGAAATATCTATCTGCAAGGCCTGGGCCAAGTCGTACAGCGCCTTGAGGTAGCTGATCTTGGCGTTCAGGGCATTCTGCTCCGCAGTGACCATGCGCTGGTTCGCCGCCAGCAGGTCGGTCTGACTGACCAGGCCGTTTCGGTAGCCCTGTTCCGACAGGGTGTATGCCCGGCCGGTGATACGGTGGTTCAGGGCGGCCACGTCCATATTCTCCCCGATCCGCTGGATTTCGTCCATGCATTTTTTGATGTCTTGAACCGCCGCCTTGCGGGTTTCTCCCAGGATGTCCTGGGCCTGGGACAGGGCTTCACGGGCAGTCCGGTAAGCCAGGTTAGTGGACGAACCGGGTATCCAGGGCGAAATGGGAATGTTCAGGGTGATGGAAAAAGTACCGCCGTAGCCCAGGGGGTCAAAGGCGACGTGTTCGGCTCCGGCGGGGGGGCTTAAGCGGAATGTCTCGGCAATTCTTACCGAAGGCGCCGCCGGAGCCAGGGCCACACCCGCATCGGCCTGGGCATTCCGGATAGCCAGAGACTGGGACCGCACGTCGAAACGGGTGTCCAGGTAGCGGACAATGATATCCGCCTCCGCCGGCAGGGTGATCTTTCGCGCCTCAATGCTGCCTTCCCCCACAAAGTCCTCCGCGGTGTTTCCCTGGGCGGCGTCCCCCGGATCCAGTCCCAGGATGAGCAAAAAGGCGGCGACGTCTGCCCGGTATTTGACCAGGGCATCGCTCAGGGTGGGGCCCGCCCGCTGGTATTCGTACTGGGCGTTCAGCATGTCCAGCTCTGATGCCAGGCCGTTGTTGTAGTTCCGCCGCACCTGATCGTATTGCCGCCGGGTAAGCTCCTGGTTGGCCCGCAGTATGTCGATGTTCGCCCGGTCGGCGATGAGTTGATAGAAGGTCTTGGACACCCCGGTGGTCAACTGGAGCAGGGCGTTTTGGTGGGCTGCGGCGGCTTTTTCGTGGGCGATCTGCTGTCGTCTCATTTGGCCGGGAATGGCCGCGGTGAAGGTCAGGCTTGCCCCGGCACTGGCGTTCCAGGTGTCGGTATTGGAGGCGTTCGGGGCCAAGGTATGGGACTGGGAGATGCCGGTCTGGGCGGAAATGTCGGGCAAAAATTCGTTCCAGCTATTGCGTGCGGCCCGCTCTGCCTGGCGCAGGGAAAGCTCGCTGGCCCGCAGTTCCGCATTGTTTTTCAGTGCGGTTTCCAGGGCGCGCTCCAGAGTCCAGGTTTCGGCAGACAGCACGGGCATCCACAGGGCCGCGCAGATTAGCAGGGCGGTACATCGCGGTAACATGATTGGCATTATACCATTTTTGCGGTTTTGCTTCTATAAATAAGGACATAAAAAGTAATAAAATCTTGTTATATTTCCGTTTTTCTGTTCACATTGTTGTAAAAAGGGATATAATAGAATAATTATGAAGGCAAAAGTTCTGATTGTGGAAGATGTGACGGAATTGGCGGAGCTGGTTTCGCTGTATCTGGAAAAAGAAGGCATGGAAACAGTGCGCTGCGAAACCGCCGAAGACGCCCTGTCACGCCTCACTACCTTTGTGCCCGACCTGGTGATCCTGGACTTGAACCTTCCCGGCATGGACGGTTTTGAATTTTTGCAGCGTTTCCGCAAAAGCCACTCCATCCCCGTGTTGATCATGTCCGCCCGGGATGCCGACGAGGACATCATCTCCGGCCTGGGAGGCGGCGCCGACGAGTTTGTCACTAAGCCCTTTTCGCCGCGGGTCTTGGTGGCCCGGGTCAGGGCGCTGATCCGCCGGGCGCAGGATAACTCCGCCGGGGAGGAACGGGAGGCCCTAGTTGCTTTTGGGGATTTCACCCTGTATCTGGGGAGCTGCATCCTCAAAAAAGCCGGTGTGCGGATCCCCCTTTCCGCCAGGGAGTTCGGGATACTCTCCTTTTTTGCAAAAAATCCCGGCAAGCCCCTGCTCCCGGAGCTTATCTACCGTGAAGTGTGGAACAACGCTTATGGTGATCTGTCGGCGGTGGCGGTGTATGTGCAGCGGCTCCGCAAAAAAATCGAGGCCGATCCCAAGGAATCCCGGTTCATCGAAACGGTTTTCGGTATGGGCTACCGGTTTGTGCCGGAAGGATTCACGGAACCATGAAGATCCGAACCCAGGTATACGCCCTGCTGGCGGGAATCATCGTTATCCCTTCGGTGGCCTTCAGCGCGTTGCAGTTGGTGAGCTACTACCG
>JAITMZ010000179.1 GCA_031290725.1 Spirochaetaceae bacterium | reverse complement strand
CTATTATGCAGGGGCGAGGACGTTCAGGGCCACGCCCGCCCCCGCCGGCCTGCCCAAACCACCGTTCAGCGCTTACAGTGGGCACGGAATCCCGGACACCCTTCGGTGTACCGTGATGTCCCGAATCAAAAAGCCTGTGCCGTTCAGCCGGTTCAGATAGGGAAGCGGCACCGCAAAACAGTCGATCCGGTAATACCTCTGTGGGGTACCCTTGTTCGGCTGAAATACGCTGGATCCGGCGCTTAAAAGACCGGTGACCGTGAGTCCGGTGATGTCCTCCAGAGCGCGGATGGTCAAGGTATTTTTTGAATAATTGAAGTTTCTGAAAAATCGACGGCCCGGGGAATTCAAATCTGCGCAGGCACCGAAGGCGTCAAAGACCACGCAAACGGCGTCGGCATCCTCCGCCATGATCCGCCGGGATGGGGAAAAATAGCCCCAATAGGAATAGGCCATGATCAGGGGCAGGAAAAAAGCGGTGCATCCCGCGATGCCCCACACCTGACGGGGAAACAAAACCTCCGCCGCCATGGCCAGGGAGGGAAGCCACACCGGTATCAGCACGGACAGGGCCAGTTGTTTTTTATTCTGTGCAAGATATTCCCGGCGGGAATTCCGGGCGTACACCAGAACAACCCCATAAACCACAAACAAATAGGCCAGGGCAGCGTAAAAAACCGGCTGCGCCGACCGGTCTGCACGGAAACGGAAGGGCAGACCGGGGCTTGTGGTTAAAAAAAGCGCCGGGTGGACACAGACAACGGTCAAAAGCATCAGGGGAACAAGCAAAAAAAACCGTGCCGGTTTGCGCTGGCGGGGCTCGGTGAAGCCGAAAAAACAGAGGGCGCACCGGGCGTAATACCCGAAAGCCAGGAAATACACTGCGATACCTGCGGAAAACAGGCGCGAGGCCATACCCCCGAACCGGTCAATCAGGGACAGGGAAAACAGAGCGCTGCTCAGGAGCAGAAAAAAAGTCATGCCGAGAAATTCAAAAAACCCGCTCAATGACCGGCGCCGGTGGGCGTTCACATACAGCAGCAGGGTTCCCAGGGCGATGATGTTCACGCATTGAAAAAAAACAATCCCAAAGTGCATCCAGGTCATTGGTTCTACCTCTGGCTTTCCCACAGCATGAGCTTTTTGCGCATCTCTTCCACGTCCCGCAGGTCCTTTGTCCAGCCGCAGATGCGGATCAGCACGGCCAGACAGGAGATGGCGCACCGGAAATCATCGTCCGCAGTGCGCCCCAGCACGTTGTAGCGGGTACGGTACAGATCCACTGCCCGGTGAAGCTGCCTTTTGATGATGGTAAAGAAGGCGGCCACCGCGGGATAATCCCCCCCTTCCATGTTCAGAAAAATTTGCAGGGCGGTACGCATGTCCAGAATGTTTTTCGCCACCACCGCAAATCGGCCTTCCATGTCCACCATGGTCCACCTTTGTTTTGAATCATCGGCGATTTCGTCGTCCAGCAGGCTCATGGCCAAGCCGAATTTCTGTATCAGGAGCAGCCGTTTTTCCACCGGCACGTCGGCGATTTTTTTCAGCGCCTCCAGGTTATCCGTGTAGGACATGTCGATCCATGAGGTTACCACCGATTCCAGGCTGGTCAAAACGCCGGACAGTATCTTCCGCGCGTCTTCCAGTCGGCGAAGATTTCGTGCTTTTAAGAGGGTCACCGAAAGCCGGTTTATGGCCAGCAGTACCGAGGCGCGGTTCAACGCCTGGTCGCACAGCAGCAGAGTACCCCGCCCTACCGGGAGTATCTCCCCGGTAATCTGTTCTTTGAGGTTTTTTTCTTTTTCAGCAAAGGAGTTGATTATCACCGTGTACGCTCCGGCACGGCTGTTGAATTCATCCTGGTTATTGTCCGAATAGGCCATTAAAATTCCTCCGCATATTTTTGCAGCAGCGACCGCGCGTGCTCGATAGCCTGGGCGTTGGCGGCGTCATTGACCCCGCTGTTCCAGCCCGCGAGCATCCGGGCGACTTCAGAAACCCGCCGGGAACCGGAAACCGGCGAGGCAGAGGTGACCGTTCGCCCCAAATCCGCGCGTTTTTCTATCACAATATGAGTATCGGCATAAACTGCGATGGTCGCTAGGTGTGTGATACAAAAAACCTGCTTTTTTTTAGCCAGTTTTTTCAGATGGCTCCCCACGGCAATGGCCACTTCCCCGCCGATACCCGAGTCGATCTCGTCGAATACCACCGTACCGATGCCGGAGTCGTCGGAGGCGGTAAGGATCGTCTTCAATGCCAGCATAACCCGGGAAATTTCACCTCCCGAGGCGATCTTCGCCAGGGGCCGCTCAAGGGAACCCGCATTGGGGCTGAACAGAAATTCCACACTGTCCATGCCGTATGGCCCGCATTTTTGCTCGAACCGGGTGCCTTCATTTTCCACCACCGACACGGTAAAACCGGTGCCCTTCATCCCCAGATCCTCCAAAATAGCCTCCGCCTGGCCGGCCATTTTCACCGCCGCATCCCGCCGCTTGCCGGAAATAGCTCGGGCCAGATTGTAGGCGTCCCGTTCCAGCGCGGCAATCTCCCCGGCGAGGGCATCCCGGGTCTCCGTTCCGGCGGACAGTTTTTCCAACTCCTTCTTTGCCGATTCCCCGTAGGCGATTACCTCTCCCAGGGATGACGACGGAGCGGCGTATTTTTTTTTGAGCTTGAAGATGAATGCCAGCCGTTCCTGCACCGCCTCGAAACGCGCGGGGTCAAACACCAGGCGGCTCCCATAAGCGCGAAGGTCGACGGCGATGTCCGAAAGTTCGTAAAAGGCGGCCTCGCAGCGCTTGTAGAGGGTCTCCAGGGACGGATCCGCCCCTGCTGCGCTTGAGATGATACCGGAAAGGCGCTTGATGTCACCCACCAGGTTTCCGCCCCCGGCGTCCAAAAGCTGGGCCGCGGCGTCCACGTCGGCAAAAAGTTTCTCGAATTTGGCCAGCCGGTTTTCTTCGGCGGCAAGCTCCTCGTCTTCCCCGCTCTTAAAACGCGCGCCCCCAATCTCGGAGACCGCGAAGGCGAGCATTTCCATGCGCTCGGTTCGGCGGGCGCTGTTTTCGTCCAGGGCGGCCAGGTCCCGGCGTTTTTCCACCAGCCGGGCGTACAGCGCGGTGAACTTTCCCACCTGGGCTGTGATCCCCGCATAGGCATCCAGGAAACGCCGGTGTTCCGGGACGCGGAGGAGCGATTGATGGTCGTGCTGGCCGTGGATGTCCACCAGAAAAGCGGAAAATGCCGCCAGTTCACTCCGGGTGACCGGCCTATCGCCAATCCAGGCACCGGTCTTTCCGTTGGCCCGGAGGATGCGCCGGAGGAGGATGCGGTTGTTTTCTGCGTCGATCCCTGCTCCCGCGAGCCACGCGGCGGCCTCGCTGTCTTCCGCCGGGTCAATGTGGAAGGTGCCGCCCACCGAAGTTTCTGGAGCGCCGGTGCGGATTACGTCGGCTTCAGCCTTACCGCCCAGCAAAAATGACAGGGCGCCGATGAGAATCGACTTTCCCGCACCGGTTTCTCCGGTAAGCACCGTGAAGCCTTCGGTAAAATCCAGGGACACCGACTCAATGAGGGCAAAATCTTTTATGCTCAAATATTCAAGCATAGGGCCCCCCCGCCCAATTCATCTTTGACCGGAGGGTCCGGTAAAAATGGCTGGCCCCGCTCCCGGCGATCCGGCAGGGATACCGGGATTTTTGGACGATGATCTTTTCCTCCGGTCCGGCGTCGCACAGAAACTGGCCGTCCACAAGCACCTGCAACGGGGCGGCGGAACTGTCCAGCACCGGCGACAGTTCCAGCACGCTGTCCGGAGGAAGCACCAGCGGGCGGCTTGACAGGGAAAAGGGACACACCGCCGTCAGCACCAGTACATCCAGCCGCGGGTCAATGATGGGGCCCCCGGCGGCGGCGGAATAGGCGGTGGAACCGGTGGCGCTGGACACGATCAGGCCGTCCGCCGCAAAGCGCCCCAGGGAGATGCCCCCGCAGACCACGTCCAGGGCAATGATTTTCTTTACGTTTTTTGTGGCGGTGATCACCACGTCGTTCAGGGCGTTGGAGGATTGATTGTGCATCCCCGCAACCGACACTTCTACCATGGTGTGGGCCTCCAAAGGAAAATCGCCGGCCAGAAAACGAGTCAAGTTTTCCCTCCAGGCCTCCCGGGGGATGGTGGTGATGAAACCGAACTTGCCCAAATTCACCGGAAAAATCGGGATGCCCAAAGGTGCGCAGCCACGGGCGGCAAAAAGTACCGTGCCGTCGCCGCCCAGGGTAATCACAAAATCCCGCGCAGTAAATGGGTGCCCCGTTCCTTCTCCGCCGGAAAACAGGTACTCCTCCGGAACGATGCCCTGTTCCCGCAGAAACGCACCCATCTCTTTGACCAGTTCAGCCGACGCGGCCTTTGTGGTATTTGATACGATCAGGCAATTTTTTATCGACATCTTCGCTTCCTTGTCCGCAGTTTTACAAAAATCCATACGTTTGCCAGGCTGCTAGGGTATGGTACTCAGCACTCTGGCCACGGTGAGTATCTGTTCGCCGCTCAGCAGCGGATAGAGCGGGAAAAGCACGCACCGCATGGCCAGGGAATCCGCATGGGGACACTCCGCCGCGCAATCCCGGTAGATGCTCACAATGGACCGTTCAAAAGCCGGCTCCACCGCCACATCCTTCCGTTCCGCGTAGTGCTTCACGTCTTTGAATCCGCTGGACAGTACCACTGGAAACCCATAGACCGCACTCTCCACCGCATCGTCCGGGGCGAAGGTTTTGTGGCGGCTCTGCATCAGCGCCTTCACATAAGTCTCCCGAATTTCCCTGCGGCGCTCCTCGTTCCGGGCAAACTCCTTCAACTGCACCATGGCCAATGCGCTGTTGATGTCCGGCAGCAGGTCCTCGGGGAATGAACCATTGACGGCCTTCTTCAAGGCAGCCCAGTCCCGTTTTACCCTGGGGGCTGGCGAATTTACCCCACCCGAAGCCGCCGCCAGGAGCAGCGCCCCTCCCCCGGCGGTCACACTGTGGCGCTCCTCCAGCCCCACGACGGTATACACCCCGAAGGTGCCCGTTTTCCGCCCGTCCCAGGCCGCACCCACGCTCTGGGAAGCATCCTCTATCACTGGCACACCCAGGGCCGTGAAGTCCGCCATGTCTGGAAGCATCCCCAGCGGTTCGTGGAGCGCCACCGCCCGGCCTCCGGCACGGATACCCTCGACCGCCGACTGGGCGGAGATCCAGGGCGTATCGGCGCTTACGTCCAGCACCAGTGGTTTGCAGCCTGCCCGGAGCACCGCTTCGTAGTGCCAGGCAGGGGCCAAAGCGGAAAGTATCACCCCAGAGTCCGGGGGCAGGGCGCAGGCTTCCAGGGCGCACTCCAAGGCACGCACCGGGCTGCGGAGAGCCACGGCACCTTCGGCGGAAAAAAAATCTTTGGCCGCATCGGTGAGGCGGGTGCTTAATTCACCGGGGCCAATTTTTTCGTCCACCATACAGGTGAGCACCGCATCCATCTCTTTGCGCCGGATGGTAGGGCTGAAAAGGTGAATCATTGTTTGAATTTCGCCTTGAATACCATCAGTATCGCTTCAGCTTTTGGCCGGGCGTCGATGTCCATCAACAGGTTTTTTCCGCGATAAAAGTCGATAAGCGGCGCGGTCTGGGTACGGTAGACCTCCAACCGATGGGTGATGGCGTCGGCCTTGTCGTCCTCCCGGATGAAGAGCTCACCCCCGCATTTATCGCACACCCCGTCCTTTTTGGAGGGACTGAACTCCGCATGGTGATTAAATCCACAGGCTTTGCACACCCGCCGGCCCGACAGGCGCTTTACCACGTCTCGGTCGGCGATTTCAAAGTTCACCGCCGCATCGATCCGCGCGATGCCGGCCAGGGCTTCCGCTTGGGGGATGGTGCGGGGAAAGCCGTCCAAAATGAATCCGGCCCGTGTATCCGGTTGTACCAGGCGCTTTTGTACCAGGGCGATGGTGACATCGTCCCCCACCAGGGCACCGGAATCCAGGATGGACTTCACCTTCAGTCCCAGGGGGATGCCCTCCTTGACGGCGGCGCGAAAAATATCGCCGGTGGATATGTGGGGGATGCGGTACGCCGCCGCCACTTCCTTTGCCAATGTCCCTTTGCCGGCCCCGGGGGGGCCCAGAAATACAAAATTCATGTACTACTCCTAACAGCCTGCCGCGTTTGTGCATTTTCGCGCCCTTTAGGTACAAAAATTCCCGAAGACACCGCATGACGAGTTTTCCAAAGTAGAATTTTGCGATAAACTGCAAAATTCACCCTATAAATGGGCTAAAGCCCGACAAACTCCTGAGTACAGTATAGCATAAACGGGCTGTGAAAGTCAAGTGACCGTAATGGAATTCCGGCTGCAACTTCCAATGAAAAACAACAACCCCGTCCTTCAGGGCGGGATTGTTGTTTTAATCGTAACACTCATCTGTGCGCTAAAATTTTAAAC
>JAITMZ010000145.1 GCA_031290725.1 Spirochaetaceae bacterium | reverse complement strand
TTGGCGTCCACCAGCGCGGACAGGGCATCGGGGGTCGTCTCCATGAGCCCGGCGGCATAGCGGTAGACATGCTCCACCAGAAGGGGAGTGTTCACGGTACCCCGGAAGGGCACCGGCGCCAGGTAGGGCGCGTCTGTTTCCAGAAGGATCCGGTCCCGGGGCACAAAGTCCAGGAGGTGCTTCATGCCGTCCATTTGAGTTTTTTTGGTGTAGGTGATGGCGCCGGTGAAGGAAATGTACCAGCCCCGATCCAGGAACGAACGGGCTTCCTCCACACCATAAGAAAAACAGTGGATAACCCCGCAATCGTAACCCACGTTCCGGATGCACGAGAGGGTGCCGTCAAAGGCTTCCCGGGAATGGACGATCACCGGCAGGGCCAGCTTCCGGGCCGCCTCCAGGAGCATCTCGAACATCTCCGCTTCGCCGTGGAGCAAGTCTGCGGTGAAGTCCTCAGGAGTCCGTCCGTCCGCCCCGTTGGTGTTCCAGTGGTGGTCCAGGCCGCACTCCCCCATGGCCGCCACCCCGGGAACCTGTTGAATGTGCCGCATCAATTCCGGCACTAGGGAAGCGCGTCCACGGATGGCGTCGGGGTGGGGCCAGATGCCGGCGGAAAAACGAAGCGCCTGGAGGATGCCCCGACGGAGGGTGTCGTCGTTGATTCGGGAGATGGCATCGCCGGCAAGGCGGATGCGGTGGGGCAAATCGTCGGTCTGGGTGCCGATGTCCAAAACAAAGGCGGTGTTCCGTTCGGCCAGTTCCTGGAACACGGGGGCCAGATCAATGCCCCGCTCGGCCAGATGCAGCAGATGAAAGTGGGTATCCGAAAACACAGAAAAAATCCTCTATTGCAGCGGCGCAAAATACGCCGATTCACCCCTTCCGGAGTGGTTAAAATGGTAGATTTCTACCTCCGCCGGCAGAAACGCCCTGCCGAAATCGTTGGGCAGGCTTGAGGTGTAGCTCAGGGTATACAGCCCCACCGGCCGGAGAATGACGTCCCCCACGATGCTCCCCAGGCCTTCGGGGCGATACACAAAATATTCCCCTCCGGAGGTGCTGCTGGTCAGATAGGCAAGCTCCTCCGGGACGGCGCCGTCGGTGAGGTTGACCGAATAAAAAGCGATGTGGTTGTTGTTCAGATAGGCCGCCAGGTCGGTGATGCCGTAGCGGGCGAAGGCATTGGGCGAAAGATAGCCGCCGGTGAGATAGACGATAGCCCGCTTCTGCTGACCATTGATCAAATCGTTGGCGGCCAGACGCACCCCCAGATCCACCTGGCAATTCTGGGACACCGGCGTTTTCAGCCGGACCGACGAGAAATTCCGTGCGGCGTCCGGGGTGCCCGTATATTCGGGAGCGGGAGTTTCGCCGGCAGATATAATCCGCAATGTCCGGGTCGCACCCGCCGCAGTCATGGCGGCGGCGATTTCCCGCACCGCCGCGTCCAGCGCTTCGGGCAGGGCCGCGGTTTGTACCGATCGGTCCAGGAGCAGAACGATGTCGCAGGTGTCGTTGGCGGACGCAGACCCCAGAAGATGCTGGCCCGCGGCGATCCGGGATTCCTCGGTGATAAGAAAATTTACTTCCTTTAGACCCACCACCGGCTGATGTCCCTGGGTTTCAACGCTCACCTCCAGGGTGACGGTGGGGAAATTGTCGGAAACTACCCGCTCCACCTGCACGAACAGGCCGCTTACCAGGTCGTCCACCCGGGAAAGCACGTAGATTTCGTTGTTCTGAAAATTGCAGGTGAGAATGTTACCGTTCACGTCCGCGCTGGCCGAGGTGAGCCGTGAGGAAAGACCGCCGGCCCGGGCGCTTTCAACCACCGTACCCTGCACCGTGTCCACAGCGAGCACCCGGTTGGAATCCGTCAGCAGCAGATAATTGCCGAAAGGTCGAAGCGCCTCGGGGCGGACACAGGTCTGCTCCGGCAGTACGATCCCCAGGTAATTCCCGAAGCGGTCGAAACGATAGACGGTACCGGCCACCGCGTCCGCCACATAGACCAAATCGTTGAGGACGGCAATCCCCGTGGGGGCCTGGAAGCCCGGAAAATCGCCGTTTTTTTCGCCGAAGGTCAGGATACCGTTCCCCTCCCGATCAAACGCCACCACCCGCGCGTTGCCGAAGTCCGTGACGTAGATGTTGTCGCTGGAATCCACCGCCAAATACTGGGGGCCGATCACCTGCCCCGCCCCCAGGCCCTTGGAGGCGAAGGAGCGCACATACTGACCGCCGGGCGACAGGAACGACAAACGGTCCCCGAAGAATTCGCTCACCACCAGGGTACCGTCCTTCAAACGGGCGATGTCCATGGGGCGGTCAAAGCCGTTCAGGGGACCCCGGACGCGATCCAGGGCCTGTCCGTTCACGTCCATCCGTACCAGCTCGTTGGAGGTATAGGCGGCGGCCCAAAAAGTGCCGTCCCGGTTAGGCAGAATGGACACGGGTTGGTTAAACACCAGGTCGGCGCGGGCGTTTTTTCCGGAAAGCAGGCCGGATTCGCTGTAACGTCCCAGGTCTGGCCGTATGCTTGACTGGACACGGCGATTCTGTACTTCGTCGATCTTGTTTTTTAGCATCAGACTGCCGCCGCCGTTTTCCGCCGCGTATTCCCACTGGATGAGGGCCGTTCCTTCCATGCCCGACCGGTAATAGGCATTGCCCAGCCATTCCAGGATAAGCGGTTCGTTGGGAAGGTAGGACAGTGCCCGCTCAAACAAACGGATTGACTCGTTGAATGTCCCCCGGTGATAGGCTTGTACGCCCCGGCGGAATTCCTGTTCCGCAAGCCCCGCCTCCCCGCCGGCACCGAAACTCTGGGGCGCGTCGGATCGGGTGAGGGTGTTGGGCGGCGGGGGGGAAGCGGGAGAGGCTGCGCCGCCGGAGCCGGAACGTTGGGCGGAAGCGCCGGTGGCAAACACCAGGGACAAACAGAGGACAGTCGTCAGAATCGCCGCGAATCGCCGTGTTTTCATCATACCGGGGCCCCTTCTTTTTGTACCAGCGCCTCCATGTGGGCGATGATGTCCTTATGGCTGTTATTGAGCCGCTCTGCCCGTTCAAGGTAGGCGCGGGCTTGTTTTAACATTCCCAGCTTGAAATACACCCAGCCCAGGGAATCCAGGCAGGCCGCGGAATTGGGGGAGATATCCACCGCCTGTTTACACAGCTTCAGGGCCGTGGTCAGGTCTTTCCCCATGCAGGCCAGCACATAGCCCAATCCGTTCAGTGCGGTAACGCTTTTTTTGTTTTTTTTAATGGCCAGTTCGTAATAGGATATACATTCGTTCGTCTTTTTCTGTTCCCAAGAGCTGTAGGCCAGGGCGGAGTATACCTCGGCGGTTTTGTAGCCCGAATCCAAGAGCTTGTGCAGTTCAAAATCCGCCAGCCGTTCCCGGTGGGTAAGGTTATATATCACCGCCAGAAGAAAACGGCACTGGCGCACCTGTTCAAGGCTGCTGCCGGAGGTCACCACCAGCTCAAGATAGCCCAAGGCGTCCTCGTAATGTTTGAGGCGCATATAAGCCAAGCCCGTATAGTAGGCAAAAGAAATATTTCCCGTAGTCTGTTCCGGGGAGCACTGTAAAAAGGCGCTCA
Source organism: Spirochaetaceae bacterium (assembly GCA_031290725.1). Classification (GTDB taxonomy): domain Bacteria; phylum Spirochaetota; class Spirochaetia; order Treponematales; family Treponemataceae; genus JAISTZ01. Next base: position 1,419 of record JAITMZ010000145.1, on the reverse strand, counting down.
GCGCGTCTTTATAATTTCCCAGGTTGTATAAGGCAATGCCTTTCTCGAAACTATCACCCATTGGCATAGTATACGCCACCTTTTATTTTTTTTCAAGACGCCTTGTTCAAAAATTCAGTAAAAGTATCAATTTTTTCCAACGGACTGTCCACATAGGCCAGGGAAAACATACCATCCTTTGTCCGGCAGTCAAAATGGCGGATGCCGCAATTGGGCAGATAGTGGTGGAAAAAAGGTTGGTCCGGCTCGATGTACCGATAGTAAATCGACATGGCCACACCGCCGTGGGACACTACCACCAAAGGTTCCGAGGGATCCGCAGCGCGCACAAGTTCCGCCAGGGTGGCGGTGATTCGATCGCAGCATCCGTTGATGCTTTCCCCGCCGGGCATTTTTGTATCGTCGTCACTGTGCTTCCAAGCCTCAAATTCCGGATCTCCGTCCAGGTCGCGCTGCAGCCTGCCCTCGAAGATGCCGAAGCACATTTCCCTGAGGCCCTCCACCATCACCTGTTCCGACCGGGGGAACAGGATGCCGGCGGTCTGTTGTGCCCGAATCATGGGACTCACCCGAATTCTGCGGGGATAACCGCCGGGAAAGCGCCGACAGAAGGCGGCGAATTTATCAGAGGCAGCCAGCTCCCGGGCGGCGGCCTCACCTTCGGGGGAAATGGGTATGTCGCTCTGTCCCCCGGCGATCATCTGGGCACTATTTGCGCTGGTCCGCGCGTGGCGTACAAAAAATAAATCCATGGGGGATAGTATAGCACGGAAAAAAGTTTTGTCAAACGAATTTTGCAAAAATAATGCGAATCTTTGTAAAAAATGCCGGCTTGGCGGGAAGCGCTGTTACCCCGTATCGCTGCTGTTTCATCACTGCGCCCCTCCCACCGCACCCCGGCCCAGCATGGCCAGCGCTTCGCCGGTAATGAGCGCGGGTACGATGTTGAGCTTCCCGTCGGCGACCAGCTGCTGCGCCCCCTCGCTCACGAGCATATCCCCGCTGTGGAGGCCCCCGGTGATTTCTACGCGAAGGCCCCGCTCCTGCCCGGTCTGTACGTTCACCTGACGGGCAATGGCGCCGTCGGCGAGGAATGCGGCGTGACCCATATCTGTCTCGACAAGTTCCTTGCGAGAAAGGACGATTGCCTTTTCGTTGCGGTAGATTTCCACCGCGATGTCCACCCCCATGCCGCTAAAGATGCGGCGGCTTTCCACGTCAAAGAAGGCCGTCACCGGGAAGGCCTGGCGCTGGCTGTCCATGGTGAGGGACACCTGGGTGATGCGGCCCTCGATGGGATGGGTGCTTTCGCTGATGTAGACCCGGGCGCCGGTTTTTATCTGCTCGATTTCGTCGGGCCCCACGTAAAACCGCGCCTGGAACCCGTTCTGGTTGGACACGGTAAAGAGGGGCGCGCCG
>JAITMZ010000117.1 GCA_031290725.1 Spirochaetaceae bacterium | reverse complement strand
TGTATCGCTTCCCAGGGTTTCTGCAAGGTGTTGCCCAGGTCGTCACAGAGGGATGCGGCGATGGTCCAGGTGATCATCCCGAAGGCATCATGGTTGGTGATTTCCAGTTGTACCCGAATCCCCACCAAACGCCCCTGACCCGGCGCCCCGGCGATGACTGTACCGAGTTCGGCAAAAAGCGGCTCCGACAAATCCCCGGTGTCCATGCGGCGGATGTCCACCACTGCGCAGTCGTTGGCGGGCTGGATACGGACGGCGCGCATGGCGGAAATCGGGGAAATCCCCGATGCGTCCGGGGAAATGCGTACCACAAAAAAGAGCGCCGCCGATACCGGACTGCCTGCGGGGTAGTGGGCGGCGGGGAAAAGTATGGTGTCAAAATTCGTGGCCGGTGAAATGGAAACAAGCTGCGGGACGGGAAAATCAGCCAGTTCCAGAAAGGCCTGTACCACCTCCGGGGGACGCTCGTCCTCCCGATCACACACCAGAATCCACTCGGACGGCACCTTTGTCTGATTGCCCGACAAGTCAACAATACCGGGCTTCACGGTGAGGATGTAGGTTTCGCCCCAGGTCAGGGTCAGTTGGAGCACGGCGGAGGCGCCGGTCTGGCGGTCGGGTACGGTTTTCAGGGACACCGGGGGGGAGATGCTCAAAAAACCCGCCAGGGAATCCACTGCCACCGGTTCGTCAAATTGCCAGCGGAGGACGCAGTTCCGGGGGATCCCCCGGTTCGGTGTTGACGGCAGCAGGCAGACGGGGGAGCTGTCCTTGTCCGTGTCCAGGGTGAAGCGCGGCGGGTCCCGGTCGATGCCGTTCAGGAAGGTGCTCACAAAGGACTCCCGAAGAGGGTTGCCGGCCAGGTCCTCCAGGTCGGCACTGATCTTCACGGTCACCCGATGGCCGGTTTTGGGTACCGACTGGGGGATGACTCGCACCTGGGTGAAGTCCGGTGAGAAGAGGCACAGGAAATCTGCCGTCGGATCCAGGGAAAAAGCGCGCACAAAGGACGCTTCGTCCACCGGCTCGGAAAAGTCGATGGTGATGGCCTGCCAGGGTGTGGTGAGTTCGCTGTTGCCCGCAGGGGAAATGGCGATAATCCGAGGGGGATCGCACTCCGGGCGGGTGGTCCAGCGGTGGGTGAATTCCTGGGATAGGGAATTACCCCGATGGTCTTCAGCATCGGTGGTGATGGTAAGGCGGTACTCTTTGCGGGGCGCAAAGGGCGACAGGGGAGTCCATTGGGCGCAGGAACCCCGTACTCCCAGAGTGCCCGGCCTGGCCGTACCATTTTCCGTGACCCCCAGGGCCTTTGACAGGGAATTGGGGTCCACCTCAGCGGAAAAAACGATGCGGATCTCCGAAAGGGTATCGGCGGGGATAAAACCGTCGGTCACTGAAACCGATTTCACCTCCAGGTGCGGGAACAAAAGCGCCGCACAGGAAGCCAGACAAACCACCGCCAGGGGCGCTATAATACGCGAAAAATCACGCATAGATCCTCCTTCAGATACTCGCCCCGGCCGTTGGACAGACCGTTTTTGCCGCCGGCAATCTGTAATTGATAATAATTATCGATATTGTTTTATGAAGCCGTAAAGTTTTCCCAGGTCATAAGCAGTTCCGTGCCGCCGGGATTCCACTGGGCGCTTACCAGCGAGGGGGAAGCTGCGGTGGACGGGAACAGGACGCTCGCCTGAATCGCCCCCAGGGCCGGTATGCGGGCGGAAGGCTCCGCTGAAGAGGACAGCCGGATGGACACACAAAGCCGGGCTTTACTGGGGGCGGCCGGAAGGTACACGTCAACGGCGGTGCGGGCGGGAAAGGCGGTGATGGGCGGGTCCGCGCCAAAACAGATGCTCTCCACGGCGATAAACCGGGAGAGGGGCGTCCAGAAGGCGCTCACCGGCTCGGCCAGGTCCAAACCGGCGGCGGAACGGGCGGAGGAGGAGATCGTCACCTGGCAGCGGCTCTCCGGTTCGTAGCTTTCCTGGGGGGTGAACAGGAAACGCGCCCTATCTATCGGGTCAGGCGCCAGGTAACCCCGGATAACAGGCGTCATCGTGAAGGCGGACAGCACCGACGGGGCGTCCATGGGCTGGGAAAAGACCACGCCGAAGCTCTGGTCGTGGAGCAGATTTCCATCCAGCGCCTCGCTGATGCGGTAGATGGGGCCGTCGGTGGCGGGTGTTACTGGGCAAATCCCCAAAACCTGCGGGATGCCGGTGGCCACGGGGGTATGAAAACGGCCGCTCACCGGTACGGGGATGCCGTATCCGTCATCGGACAGAAGATCCGGCAGCCGCCAGGTGATAATTTGGTTCACCGGCCACCCGTCCGTAGCGCTCACGGTGACCCGCTTCCGGTCGTCGGAGAACATCGTTCGGTGGGCGCAATAGGGAGACAGGGAAAAATTGTCGTTAAACGACGCGATGTTCACCGCCTTGTTGAAAGTGAACAGGATTTCACCATCCCTGTCGATTGTGCCGTCCTCCGCCGGGGACTCCGGGGTCACCACCAGGTCTTCACCCGGATCACCGTAGTAGAAATATCGGGTGTACGACTTGGCGTATTGCCTGCCGTCTGTCAGCAGCACGGTACCGTTTAGGGAAAACCGGTAGGGCTTACCGTTTTTCCACCCGGGGTTTTCCCGGATATACAGGTTCCGTCCCTCCCAACGCGTGTCAAAGGACACCGACTGGTTTTCCCGGGAAAGCGACACCTGGCGTTCCACCGAATGATGGTCGGCTTCCAGAGAAAAACACACGCACAGTTCCCGGCCCGCGAAATAGCCGTTGTGGGGGCCCGAATCGGAAGAAATTTCCAAATCCTCAAAGCTCACCAGGGCACAGGAAGCCGCCAGGACGGTAAAAACCAATATGCAGAATATTCGCCGCATGATAACTCCTTGTACAGGGCACCTCGAAACATCCCCAAAACCCAAAGTTTTTAGAGACGCCCTATAGGGCATCGGAACACTTCAAAAACTGAAGTTTTTAGAAGTGCCCTATAGTACTTATAGTATCAATGGTGTGTTTTTTGGTCATCTTTTTGCGGGAATTCAAAAAAAAATTTAAAAAAGTTATTTCAGCCCCAATTCCCGGGTAGTGTAGTAGCCGCTGTCCACCAGCACCTCCCGGACGGTGGAGCGGTACACCAGGCGCGGGGTACACAGGAAGGCCGGAACCTGTTTGACGCCGTTGTGATAACCCCCGGTACTGGGCGCAGGAAGGTTCCCCCCACCGGCCATGGTCTGGATGATATCCACCGTTCGGTGGGCCAGAAGGCGGGGATCCATGAACACCGACCCGGTCTGGTCGCCGGCCAAGATGACCCGCACGTTGGAGAGATCGCAGCCCTGTCCGGCGATCACGGGCAGGGGGATTTTTCCGGCGCCCTGCCCGTAACCCGCGGCCTTCAGGGCATCAATTACTCCCAGGGCGATGGTGTCGCTGCCGGTTAATATCGCGTCCAGGCCCCTGTTGTTCGGCCCCGTGCCGCCGGGGTATACCGTGGCCAGAATATCCGCCATATAGGTACGGGCGGCCTCCCGGGTCCAACGGAGCGCATCCTTGTAGGGCGGGAAGGGGTACTTCAGGGAGGGCACCGCGATGATACCCGCATCCACGTATCGCTTCAGCACGGCGTTGGACCCGGCGAAAATGTGGACGGCCTCCAAATCGGTCTGGGGGCCGGTGACAAACTCCAGGTTTAACGGACCGGTGGTGCCCCGGTACAGCCCCAGGGTATCAGACACGATATTCCCCTGGGCAATGCCGATGTGATAGGGGTCGAAGAACACCAGACATTCCACGGCGGCGGTACCGGTGATAAGCTGGTTGTAGGCGATGATCCGGGCGCCCTTCCCGGCGGCATCCTCCAGCGCGCCGATGAGGGCACCAGCTTCCACCGGCGCCACCACCAGAAAGCGCGATCCCCTTTCCGCCAGACGGCGAATCTGCTCGCTTTGCAGGCGGGAATTGTTCTGGGCGTATTGCAGATCCACCTGGAAGCCCGCTTTTTGCAGCTGCGCCTTCAGGTAGGCCCCGTCGAAATTCCAGCGGGTCTCGCCCTGGGTGGGCATACTGATGCCAACCAGGGGCTTTTCGGCCTTTTGCCAAAAGGAATCCCCCTTTCCCCCGGCCCACAGCGCCGGAATCACCGCGCCCAGCAGCAGTGTCTTGAAAAACAAGGACTTTTTCATAGCGCCCCACCCATTGCCCGTTTCAGCCGGCCCAACTCCCGGAGTATCATTGCTCCCGTCACGGCGCAGGCGATGAAATCCGCGGTGGGCATGGCGGCCGCACAGCCGTAAAGTCCCCACAGATTGCCAAAGAGTACCATGCAGGGGATCAGCAAAATCACTTGCCGCAGGAGTGCCAGAAAGCTGGAAATTTTCGGGCGCCCGGTGACGGTGAAAAAATTGGCGGACACCACTTGAAACCCATTGATGGGCGTCATCAGCAGGCTCAGACGGAGAGCCCGGGGGGTGAAGTCCAGGAGGGCGGCGCTCCCGGCTGGGGCAAAAAGCCTTACCAGCAAGCGGGGAAACCCGAAGGCCGCGACCCAGCCGGTGACGCAGATCAGCGTGGCTCCCAGAATCGCCAGGAGATAGGCGTGGCGTACCCGGGCGAAGTTTTTTGCCCCATAGTTGTATCCCAGAATTGGCTGGGCGCCCTGGTTTATGCCGAAGACGGGCATCAATATCAGCATAGCCAGGGACTGGATGATATTCATCCCCGACAGGGCGATGTCGCCCCCATTGGCCACCCCCAGGGTTGCCGCACCGTAGCGGCTCATGCTCCAGTTAAATATCAACTGCACCGCAGACATGGCAAACTGCAACAGACAGGGCGCCGAACCGAAGGTCATAATCTGCAGCGCCACCGACAAGGAGGGCCTGAAACCTCGAAAATCCAGGCGCACCACCGCCTTTTTGCTCCGTGCGAAGGTCACGATGAAAATCGCCGACGCCAACTGGGAAATAATGGTGGCCCAGGCTGCACCCTCCACCCCCCAGCCGAAGACGAAGATGAACACCGGGTCCAGTATCATGTTCATTCCCGCGCCGATAAGCATGCTGGTCATGGTCATCAGGGGAAAACCCTGTGCCCTGGTACAGTGGGACATGCCGAAGCCAATCATCTGAAACACATGGCCGTAGAGGATGATGCGGTAGTAGCGCCGGGCGTATTGGATTGACACGCTCCCGTCCTGGGCGCCCAACAGGGACAGAAAAAAGTCGATACCCACCAATTCGACGCACATGATCACCAGCCCCGCAAAGAACAGGAGAAAAAAGCCCATGTTCAAGGCCCGCACCGCCTCGCCGCGTTTCCCCTGGCCCAGCCGCACGGAGATCATGTTGGCCGATCCGATGCCGAAGAGCATGGCAAAGGCAAAAGAGATGGTCATCAGGGGCATCACCAGGGCCAAGCCGCCCAGGGCAGTTTCGTTCACCCCCCGGCCCACAAAAATCCGGTCCACCACATTGTACAGGGCGTTCACCAGCATCCCGAGGATCGCCGGGACGGAAAAACGCAACAGCAGCCGGACCACGCTTTCGGTGCCCAGCCGGGTGGCGGCGTCAGGCTTTTGTGTGATTTTTGCCATTTATATGCCCCTCTGCGCGGTGAATCGCGCCACAAACGGATTGTCGTCAATGTCACCCAGCACCGCCCGCTGTTCGGCGCTTCCGCGATAGGTGATGGCCCGGAAAGGGTCGTCGAAGTCTTTCGCCTTGGTGCGGCGCACCTCTGCGGCGATGTGCTCCCGGATGCGGGCCGCTTCTTCCCGCAGGCCATCCCAATCGTCCTGGCACCCCAGGAACCGCAGTATCCCCAGGGCGTTCAGCGCCTTATCACCGGGATATTCCCGCCAGAGCCGCTCGTATTCCCCATGGACTGCTTCCCAGGTGGCAATACGGCCTTCCCGGATGTCCCGGCGAAGCGATTCCGCCTTGTGCGCCGGCACCAGCTGCCCCCCCAGATTCTCCCAGCCAAGGGGAACGTCCTCAGGGTGGGCGTTCACAAACTCCCGATATGTTTCCGCCGAATATGCGCCGATGGCATCTACCGCATAGTATACCAACATTTGCCGGTAAGATGCGAGCGCCCGCCGGGCATGTACAATGTGCACCGGCCTGTCGGTTCGTTCCATGATCCGGGGCGGCAGGACGATGTGGTCAGCCCCCTCCGCCAGCCAGCCTTCCAGCAAACCGATGGCCCGGACGATTTCTTCCGCCGTGTCCGGTGCAAGGTAGGCCGTCTCATATCGCTGGACGATGAATTCCCGTTGATCCCGGACCGGGAGCTTCCAGGCGTTTCGTTCCAGAGCGTACATATTGTGCATCCACCAGTAGGCGGGCATCACCTCCAGGCCGCCGCCGTCCCGGTTTCCCACCAAACTAAAGGGCAGGGGAATGTTCAGTTCAGCCGGATAGCTGCCTTTGGCCACCAGGGTGAAGCTGGCAAACCGGCTGTTGTGTTTGAGGGTGCTGGACAAACCCGCCCAAAAACCGCGGCCCGCGATGAGTTCCCCGTCGTTGCCCCGGCTGTTGTGGTTTGACCCCACAGTGGCGCCGGCGGCCATATTGGACCCGCCCATGATCATGGCGGCAATGAGGAAGCTGTTGTTGTGGTGCTGTTCATGGGCGGGAAAAACCAGGTTGTTCAACACCTCGCAGCAGGAGATGGTGGAGTTGTCCCCCAGGACGCTGTGGATCAGCCGGGCGCCGTACTTGAGGGCGCAGTTGTTCCCCAGCACAAAGCGCACCGCCTTGCTTCCATAAAACACCCGGCAGCCATACCCGATGATACCGTTCACCAGCTCCACCCCCTCGCCGATCTGGGTGGGGTCCCGTCCGCCGGACTTGACGGTGAGGTTTTTGAGCTTGTTGGCCCCTTTGATGTAGGCGGCGTCCCCAACCCGCACATCCTTGATGGTGTGGCAGTGCTTTATCACCGTGCCGTGCCCGATGGTGCCGTAAAAGCCCCGGCGGGAATCCGCACCCTCCTGGGTCATGCGTTTGAAGGCTGCCATGAGCGCCCGGTCTTCCCGGAACACCGTCCACAGGTACGCGTCGGCGGCGATCATGCCGTCGAAAGCCAGGATGCTGCGCCCGCCGGCTTCGTTCAACGGGTCTATCCACACCCGAATGGCCTCGTCTTCCCCGGCTTTCAGGACGCCCTGGCCGAATTTTGCGTGGTTGGTGGTGTCCATCTCGCCAATGCTGCTCAGTATCACCCCGTCGCCAATGATGTAATGCGACATATACCGGCAGTTGTGGATTGCGCAGTGGTCGCCGATGTCGCAGGATATAATCCGGCTTTTCGTGATCCCCACGGGCAGGGTGTAATCGTGGTACCGGAGCAGACCCCCGCCAATGGCCCCCAGCCGCACCCGGCCGGCGAAATAATTGTCCCGAAGGAGCGCCGGGTTAAAGCCGCCGGTCACCCACAGGCCGCCCCAATCCACCGCAGTGTTGCCGTTGGCCTCCAGGGAACGCACCTCCCCGCCGGTCAGATGGCGGTATGTCCCGGTTCGGGGTACCGGCGCGTCGGGATACAGGGCGGCCAACTGCTCGTCCCGAAGGTAATACTCGTCCTTCCCCGGGGGGATGTGTTCGCCGGCAATGAAGTCATATCCGTAGCGGTTTTCGGAAACGATGTAGGTAGTCATGGAACCATCATAGCATATATACGCAAAGCACGCAAGCGGCCCCGATGCCTCTGCAGCAATTCTCATTTTAGCCGCAGACCGTCAAGAATTGCCGGTGCCTCTACACGCTGCACCGGTGTATCCCTACACGCTGCACCGGTGTATCCCTACACGCCGCACCGGTGTATCCCTACACGCTGCACCGGTGTATCCCTACACGCCGCACCGGTGTATCCCCATACACGGCACGGAGTAGGGGCTACAGATTAGGCGGCTTCCAGGGAAAAACTGCTCGCAGCCGCGCGCGCCGCCCTTGCAATAAATTTTAGGGTGCGGTATACTGTTTACTGTGAGGTAGAAGCATGACGATACACAAGCATCCTAAGACGGTCTATATCATCGGACACCGCAATCCAGACACGGACTCAGTGGTCTCCGCCGCAGCCTATGCAGCGTTGAAGCACAAACTGGGGTTCAAGAACTACGTGGCTGCCCGGGGGGGCAAACTGTCGCCCCAAACCGAGTATATTTTTGAGCGCTTCAAGGTGCCGGTGCCGCAGTTTCTTCCCGATCTGGTGCCCAAAACCGCCTACTACCTGCGGGACGTTGATATTTTCGTGGGGGAAGGCACATCGTTGTGGAACGCCGTGGCGCGGATGGAAGATACCGCTGTCAAATGCCTGCCTAT
>JAITMZ010000114.1 GCA_031290725.1 Spirochaetaceae bacterium | reverse complement strand
AACAAAAAAATCACCCAAATTATAGTGCTTGCAAGAATACCTTGAACAGTTTTTTCAAATTGTGATTTTTCGCCTTTCACTAAATGATAATCAAGTATATGAATAAAAATATAGCCAGGTACAAACACAAGAATAAATAATATTAACGAAATAGGATTAAAGTCCATAATTTAACTATCCTCTATGCTACTTAAATTGGCTGATATTCATCAGCCGGTATATTGGCCAAATACCCATTTCCGTAAAAGGCAACCCAATCCATTTGCAACAACGATCCAGTCCATCTATTCCTTTGCCCATACTTAAAATTTACAATAGCATTATATCCAGCATCCTTAGCGTGTTGAGCTAATACCTCTTTAACATCACGTAAAGACTTTAAGTGAGCATATATTGTTTCACTCAGATCACATTCTATATACCGTCCTTTTACGGCAGTCGAATGCTCACCTTCTATGAATATAATACCATTGAAAATTACAGTATATCCCATTAGACATCGCGCTCCAAGACTGCTATAAATTCATTCCTAGCAACACCAAGGCCAGGGATATCTGCTGTTGCACATGAAACTAACCGCCAACCTTGCTCGGCATAGGCATTTAAGGCCTGTTCAAGCATTTCTGGGTCAAATTTTTGGGACCAAAACTTATCTTTTTGAGTCAAAACTTTGTATTCTTTCATACACACACTCCTATTCTTGTAGAATAAATTAATTTTCTTCTTTTGTCAAGTGGTCTTTCGTTAATGGTCTTTTCGTTAAAAAATTTAGGGTATTACGCCTACCATTCGCCTGTTTACGACATTTTTTTCCTCCCCACCACGATCGCCGTGCGCGTAGCTGGCAAAGCCAGCATCATACGGCGCACGGCGTACCCACAAACTTTCTACGGTATAATCGCCCCCACAATATCGCTCCACGGCCCCGCCTCGCCTTTGGCGTTTTCGTAACAGGCGGCGTAAAAGACCTTTTTCCCCCGGTCTTCCTCGCTGTAGTCAAACACCTCCGTTGTCCTGATGCGGAACACCGAACGCCGTAAATCATCGGCGTTTGACGGGGCGGCCTCCCGGATTTCCCACACATACCGCACCCCGTGGACGCCGTCGGGCTTCGCCTTTTTGCCCGTCCCCTGGTTGATTGCCGTGGCCGTGTGCTGCCGGTTGTTCGTGGGCGCCACCTCCAGCAAAGGGCGGCCCGTGGGGCGCGGCTTGGGCGTGGGGTTCCGGTCCCGGATAGGCAGCCTCAGCCGTTCGCGGTCGGGATCGCTCACCGCATCGTTGTAGTCGAGGTACTTGTTCTTGATGTTCCGCACATCGCCCTTGAGCGCGTCCTTCTTCTCGGTTTTTTCGAGCAGAAGCGCCTTGGTGCCGTTCTCGCCCTTTGCCGCCTCATACGCCGTCTCGTAGCCCTTGACCGTTGCGGTCAAGCCGCTTGCCACATCTGCGGGAACGTTCCACACCGAAGCATTCTCCGCCAGCACCGTGCTGAAATTTTTGAGCCATTCCAGCAACTCCGCTTCCCGTGCAGGGAAAAAATCTGCCATAATACCCTCCGGTTCGCTGTTTTTTCGTCCGTTTTTTACCAGTGGACAAGAGTAGTATACCACAATCCCTAGAATTTATGCAAGCACTCCCAGGATTTTTTTTAAATAACCCAGGGATTTTTGTCTTATCCCTGGGGATTTTTGTCTTATCCCTGGGGATTTTTGTGTTATCCCCGGGGTTTTTAGTATTATCCCCAGGGATTTTGGCTTTATCCCCAGGGATTTTTATATTATCCCTGGGGATTTTTGCTTTATACCCAGGAATTTTTGTGTTATCCCTGTCCGCGCTTCCCCAGCCCTGACCCCAAACAATGGCGGCCTCCCCACGGAGACCGCCCCCTACGCCATCTCCCCCCACTCGTCCCGCGCGATCAGCGCCGCCCCGTAGGCCCCCATGAGGCCCGCCACGTCCGGCCTATACACCTCCACCCCGGCGATCATCTCGAATGCCCGGAGCACCGCATCGTTGTTGAAGGTGCCCCCCTGGGCCACGATTTTGGTGCCGATTTGGCTGGCGTTCCGCAGTTTGATCACCTTGAAGAGGGCGTTTTTCACCACCGAGTAGGCGAGCCCCGCAGAAATGTCCCCCACGGTGGCCCCCTCCTTCTGCGCCTGCTTCACGCGGCTGTTCATAAAGACCGTGCAGCGCGTCCCCAGGTCCACAGGATGCTCCGCCAGCAGGGCGATGCGGCTGAACTCCCGAATATCCATGCCCAGAGACCGGGCAAAGTTCTCCAGAAAACTGCCGCACCCTGCGGAGCAAGCCTCGTTCAGCTGGATATGGGTGATGACCCCCTCTTTCATGCGGAGACACTTCATGTCCTGCCCGCCGATGTCCAGCAAAAACTCCACCCCGGGCATCAGGGCGTCCGCGGCCCGCCAGTGGGCGATGGTCTCCACCTCCCCGCTATCCACGTTGAAGGCCGCCTGAAACAGGGCCTCCCCGTAGCCCGTGGAAACCGACCGGGCGATAAAAGCCTCCTGGGGAAGCACGCCGTAGAGATCTTTGAGCACCCGCACCGCCAGTTCCACGGGATTTCCGGCGTTCACGTCGTAGAAGCGCCAGAGGATGCGCGCCTCCCGGTCGATGAGAACCGCCTTGGTGGTGGTGCTTCCCGCGTCAAAGCCCAGGAATACCGGGCCGGCCGCCTTGTCCAGGTCCCCCACAGGCGCGCACTCCACGGCGTGACGCGCGCGGAAAGCCGCCAGTTCTTCGGGGTTGTGAAAAAGCGGCTCCAGGCGCAGCGTCTCCCGCAGTTCCGCGCCCTTCAGCAGCTCCAGCGAGTCCCGGAACGCCGCGATGGTCAGCCCTTGCGTGCCCGCATTGTTCGCACTATCCGCAGTATCCGCATTGTTCGTGACGTCTGCATTGTTCGTGATGTCCGCTTTGGCTTCGTAGGCCGCGCCCAGGGCCACGAACAACTGGGACTCCGGCGGGACGATGATCGCATCCCCCTCCAGGTGCAGCGTCTTGATGAAGCGCTCCCGCAGTTGGTCCAGAAAATGCAGGGGGCCGCCCAGAAAAGCCACCCGCCCGCGAATGGGCCTTCCGCAGGCCAGGCCGGAGATGGTCTGGCTCACCACCGCCTGAAAGATGCTCGCCGCGATGTCCTCCCGCCGGGCGCCTTCGTTGATCAGGGGCTGGATGTCGGTCTTGGCAAAGACCCCGCAGCGCGCCGCAATGGGATAGATAGTAAGCGCATTCCGCGCCAGCTCGTTCAGCCCCGGGGCGTCGGTCTCCAAAAGAGCCGCCATCTGGTCGATAAAAGCCCCGGTGCCGCCTGCGCAGGTGCCGTTCATCCGTTGTTCGATGTTGTTGGGGGAAAAAAAGGTGATTTTCGCGTCCTCCCCCCCCAGTTCGATGGCCGCGTCGGTTTGGGGGATGAGCTTCTTGACCGCCACAGTGGCCGCCGTCACCTCCTGGATAAAGGGGATGCCGAGCCACTGGGACACGGAAAGCCCCCCGCTGCCGGTGACCATCACCGCAATGCGCTGGGCCGCCCCCATGGGCAGTGTTTTCTCCATTGCATCCAGGGCCTTGGCCACCACCGCGATGATGGTGGCCCGAATATCCGCCCGGTGCCGCTGGTAGTCCCCATAGGCCGCGCGATCCGCCGCATCGATCACCACCACCTTGACCGTGGTAGACCCCACGTCAATCCCCACCCGCAGCAAAGTGTCAATTCCAATTTGTTCCATACCTATATAACATAGCTCAACGGGGGGGAAAAGTCAAATCCTGGCGCCTGGGATTCCGCGCCCACTATAGGCGCTGCACCACCAAAAGTCAACTGTCATCGCGGTCTTCCGGCTTTTTGGTAGAGATTCGGCCAAGGTCAACTGCCGGTGCGGGGTTCCGGCAGCACCTCAACGGGGTCTCCGGGGCGCAGTATGCCTCCGGTGATGACCTGCGCAAAAATTCCTTCCCTGGGCATGACGCACATCCCGGTGCGGCGGTAAACCTCACAGCCCCGGTGGCACTCCTTGCCGATCTGGGTAATCTCCACTTTGCAGTCCCCCAGACGCAGCCGGGCACCCAGCGGCAGGGTGTGCAGCCCAATCCCTGTGGTGGTGATGTTTTCCGCAAACGTCCCCGGAGTGAGGCCTTCCAGTCCCCGGACAGCCATTTTATGGATGCTCTCCTGGGCCAGAATGCTTATCTGCCGATGCCAGTCCCCGGCATGGGCATCACCCTGGATACCCATGCCGCACAGGAGGCGTGCCTCCTCCACGGGGCGCTTCACGGTGCCCCTTTTTTCGCTGATGTTGATTGAAACGATGTGCGCCATCTGCCCTACCCTCCAATGCGGTTCATCTTCCGGGGGGACTCAAAGGCACCGGAAAAATGGTGGCCCCCGGGCTTGCGGTAGACCCCGATGCGGATTGCTTCCCGCAGGGCATCTTCACCCTGGGACAGGGATTCCCGCAGGTCTATCTCACGGTTATCCCCCAGGCAGGGCCGGAGCTTGCCGTCGGAGGTGACCCGGATGCGGTTACATTCGGTGCAAAATCTCCGGCTCATGGCGCTGATGAATCCCACGGCTCCCCGAAAGCCCGGTCCGGTGTATTCCCGCGCGGGCTGGCCGGAATAGGCCGGCGGAATTTCGACCAGTCCGCCGCCGTGGGAGATGAGGATTTCCTCGGTGGAGACCCTCCGGCTGTCGTCTCGGATACCCCCCAGGGGCATGAGCTCGATGAATCGCACGGTCAGGGCCTGCTCCCGGGCCAGAGCGATAAAGTCATTGATTTCATTGTCGTTCACCCCCCGGATGACTACACAGTTGAGCTTCACCGGCGTCAAACCGCAGGTCAGGGCTGCGTCAATACCCGTCAGCACCTGGGACACATTGCCCCCGCCGGTGATATCCCGGTAGCGGTCGGCCCGCAGGGAATCCAGGCTGATGTTTATCCGCATGAGTCCCGCCCGCTTCAGTCCCGCCGCACGGTACGCCAGAAGCTGACCGTTGGTGGTCATCGCCAAATCGCTGATCCGGGGGATGGCGTTTGCGGCGGCGACAATTTGCTCCAGATCCGCACACAGCAGCGGCTCGCCGCCGGTGAGCCGCACCCGGTTGATCCCCAGGGATACCATCGCCCGGAGAATCCGCTCCATCTGGGCGGCGCTCAGGGGGGACTCAGGGCGTGAAAGATCCCGGTCCCGGCAATACACGCAACGCAGGTTGCAGCGTTCCGTGAGGGACAGGCGGAGGTATTCGATGTTCCGGCCATGGGAGTCTACCATGGACAGAGTATACCCCACCGGCGGACAAAACTCAAGTCGTGTGCCGGGGATTCTGGCAGAGACTACCGGAGAGCCTTCGGGCATGGCCCTCAAGAACCGCGCCGACTGCATCCCTCAAAAGTTTCCGGACACCCTATTTTTCGCCGTAGGTATCCCAGGTCTTTCCAGGGTCGTAGGTGCCGGACCGCATTTCTCCGGAGCGGCTGGGGATTTCCAGCACCGTTCCCGGCGCAATCAGGTCTGGATTCGAGGGTTTCGGCAGCTTGCTCCGGTTCGCCTCATAGAGTTCCCGCCACAGATGCGGGTTGTTGAAGACAAAGGATTTCCCGGCGATATTCCAGAAACAATCCCCCGAATCTTTCCAGACCCGCACCACATAAAAACGCGGCAGGGAAACTTCGATGACCACCCCCAGGGTATCCACGCAGCGCTGGGCCAACTTCGCAGCCTCGTCGTAATGCAGACCGTCGTATTCCGCCAGAGCCGCGGCCAGGTTTTCCGTGGCCGTGCGGTAGGCGTCAGCGAAGTTCTCCGGGGCGCCTGCGCTTTCGGCCCAGCGCATACGATCCTGGGCGGTCCGGATTTTGTGTTCGGCGTTGGTTTTGCGAAGCATCATCTCCACATAGGACTGGGACAGGGCGGCGTTTTCTTTTGCCAGGGCGGCGTAGTCGATGGATTTTTCGTAATCCCCCTGGTTAAATGCCTCGACGGCCCATTGATTGTAGCGATTTGCCAGTACCTGAAACTCATTGTCTGTCCAACTCACGCCGTGGAGCCAAGTCAGGGACAATACCAGGGTCATAAAAATACAGATTTTCTTCATTGCCGCACCTCCTCAAGAATCGCGTCGGGCGGGAAAATGGCGTCCGCTTCCAGGGCGAAATTCTCCGCTGCCTTTGTGTGTTCCCTGGCGATCCGCATGGCCTCCAGGGCCTGTTCCCGCTTGGTCAGGGCAGTCTGATATGCGTCGTCAAAGAACGCCCAGGCCATTTCATAGGCCGAAAGAGCCTCGCCAAAATCCTCTTCCCCCAGTTTCGCGTCCCCCCGTTGCAATGCGGCGCTCCCCTGGTCGAACAGCTCCTTTTCGGTGGCGGCCGCTTTTATATCCTCCCCCTGCGCTCTTGACCGGAGGGCCTCGTTTTTTTCCGCCGCTGCCCAGAGCGTAAGGGCTTCCTTGTCCGCAGCGCTAATCCCCGGAAGCGCCGGTTCAGGCGTTGGTACGAATTCCGGTGCTGCGGACACCGGCGCGGGTTCAGGCGCCGATGCCGGTGCTGCGGGCGCCGGCGCGGGTTCGGGCATCGGTTCCGGTGCTGTCGGCACAGACTGGACCGGTTGTTCCGGTACCGCAGGGGCTTCTTCCGGTGCCGACGCACAGCCCAGCAGCACACAGAGTGCACAAGCGATGACGATTGTTTTTTTCATACGCGCCTCCCAATGGCGTACCATATTAAAGTAAAGGAGTGCCGATACATCCTGGTGAGCGGTGCTCCTGACGGCAGCGCCGCTGGACAAACCAGTGCTCCCTTCAAAATTTTTCTCTATTAAGTATATCACAGAAAAAATATTTTTACAATCAGTCAATACTTTCCCGATTTTTGGTAATTTTCTACACAAAATTTTGCGAAAGCCCTTGACACATTTATTTTTTTCTGCTATGATAAACTATCATAGGCGATGCGAAAGGGTTCGTGTCGCTTTTTTATTTTTCTAATTTTGGAGGGAAAAATGAAGAAAGGGATTAACCTTTGGTTGGCAGTGGCGGGATTGCTGCTGGTGTTTGGACCCATGAGCGCTTTTGCGGGGGGTGGTAAGGAAAAAGCCGCGCCCGCTGCCTCATCTTCTGCGGCCACAAAGGTGGTCAAGATCGCCCTGATCATCGAAAGTACCATTGATGACAAGGGCTGGGGGCAAGCCATGTACGACGGCATCAAGGAAGCCCAGGCCGCGCTTCCCGGCCGTATCGAGGTGGGCTACAGCGAAAAGATGGCGCCGGTGGATGCGGGTTCAGCGGCCCGGCAATACGCGTCCCAGGGCTACAACGTGATCATCGGTCACGGCGCGCAGTTCAAGAACATGATACTGGAGATGGCGGACGAATACCCGGACATCACCTTCGCCTTTGGTACCAGTGCCGAGGTGGGGCCGGCCAACGTGTTCACCTACATGCCCGAAAGCGAGGAGACCGGCTATCTGAACGGCATCATTGCGGGGCTCACCACCAAGGCCAATACCATCGGCTACGTGGGGCCCGTGGACGGCGGCGACGCGGCGCGCTACGGCCGGGGCTTTGTGCTGGGCATTCAGGCGGTGAATCCCCGGGCAAAGATCATGATCGCCCACAGCGGATCATTCTCGGACTTCGTGAAAGCCGGAGAAGTGGCGCACACCCAGATTCGTGCCGGGGCGGACGTGCTCACCGGCGCTTCCCAGCAGGCCATCGGCGCCCTCCGCGCTGTGAGTGACGCCCAGTATGCGGACAAGTCCCTGTGGTGGCTCGGCCAGGATATTGCCCAGATCGGCACCTCCGAAGGTGGGGCCAAGTGTATCGCCGCCTCGTCTTACAACTATACCGCGGTCATCGTCGGTCTGGTGCAGAAACTGGATGCCGGAGTGAAGGGCGGTGAATGTATCCCCATGAATTTCAACAACAACGGCTTTGTGTTCACCTACAACAACGCCCTGTCCGCCCAGGTAACCCCGGAGATTCGCTCCAGGGTAGATGCGGCCCTGACAGCCCTCAAGGCAAAGGCCGACACCATCGACTGGAAACCGGTGGACTACAGCAAACTGTAGGGCGCTTCTAAAAACTTCAGTTTTTTGAAGTGTTCCGATTCAAACTGCATGTGCGATATGCACATGCGAAGCACACCTAAAAACCCCAGCCGGGGTTTTTAGGTGTGCCCTGTAGGAGATCGCTGATTTATTCGTGGCAAGGGTGTAATACCCCGTCCCGAGGGGCGAAAAAGGTATTAAACCCGAGACCGGCCTCCCCGCTTCCCCGCTATAGCGGTGTTTTTTTTTGTGTTCCGCCATCCCAGGATGAGGAAGGTCAGGCCGCCGGCGATCATGAGTAGACAGAGAATCTGGCCGGTAGAGATGTTTCCCAGAGATTCGTTGCGGTAAGTGACGGCTCCGGCGCTGCGGGTTATTCGGTAGCCGATCTCCGCGTCGGGCTCCCGGAAATACTCGATTACAAAACGCACCATGCCGTAGCCCATGGAGTAGAGGGCGCACATAAAGCCGTCAAAGGGTTTGCGTTTCCGGACGGCCCACAGGAGGGTGAACAAAAAAATACCCTCGAAGAAGGCTTCGTAGAGCTGGCTGGGATGGCGCGGCAGGTTAATGGTACCCCCCGTGGCGGCGATATCCAGGCCGGCTTCCTCCGCGAATTGCCGCACCCAGCCCAGGGACAGGGAAAAGCGCCGGGCCGACGGAAAAAGCATACCCCAGGGCACGGTGGTGATGCGGCCGAAAAGCTCACCGTTGAGAAAATTCCCCAGCCGGCCAAAGGTGTAGCCCGCGGGAATGGCAATCACTAGGGCGTCCATCCATTTGAGGGCGGACTGTTTATGGCGCAGGCACCAGAACAGTATCCCCAGAAAGCCGCCGATATAGCCGCCGTGGTACGACATGCCCGCCAGGCCGGTAAAATGGCCGCTGCCGTCGAAGGGCCAGAAGATGAGCCAGGGTTTGGCCAGGTACATACCGCTGGTGTCGTAGACCAGGGCGGAGAAGATCCGCGCCCCCAGGAGGAGCCCCACAATGCCGGTGGTGAAACAGTTTATCACGTCGTCACCGGTGGGGACAACCCCGCTGCCCAATACCCCCTCCCGGCAAATTCGCCGTAGCACCATATACGCCGCGCCAAAGGCGAATACATACATGAGGCCGTACCAGCGCAGCAAGCTCAGGAAGGGCACACCCGGGAATATTTCCGGGTGTATCCAGGACGGATAATTAACAATCAATAACATCGGTATGGTTCTTTTTCCTTTCCCATTTTAACAGGGTAATATAAAGTATAACATCAAAAACCAAAAAAATCAGCAGCAAGCCAAAGCGTTTGAGTACATAATTGCCGTTCAGGGAAAGGCGATTGGCAAGAGCGGCTGTGGACTCGCCGATGATATAGGTGGTGATTCCCAGGGCGGACAGGAATTTTGTCAGGGAGTAGACCCGAAAATACACCGTTGAGTAGGCATCATCAAACAGGTACAGCAGAACGAGGATGGGGCACAGCACAAGCAGAGGGGATGCCGCATACCAGGATACCGGGAAGCTTTTCATGGCGTATTCGGGGTATACGGCAATCAGCATGGTCAAACGAACCACTTCATAAACCAGCGGCAACCAGCGGATATACCGATACGGGTTCATTGAAAACGATACCGTATCTCTGTATCCCGTGCCGCCTTCACGTCGTCCGGACGTCCGATGACCGTAGTCACCGGTGCCGCATGGAGGGCGGCGGCATCGTGCTGGGCCTGGTGATAAATTTCCAGCAGGGCGTCCGCCGCCGCGTCCAGAGTTTCCAGACTCTCGGTTTCCGTGGGCTCCACCATGAGGGCCTCGTGCACAATCAGCGGGAAGTACATTGTGGGCGGGTGCATATTTTTGTCCTGCAGCGCCTTGGCTACATCCATGGCGGAGACGCCGGTTTCTTCCTTGAGTCTTTCCAGAGAAAGGACGAACTCGTGCATACAGGGTACACCCTTTTTGTATACCTCCGCAGGGGCAGCGTCGTATGTATCCAACAGCCGGGAGAGCAGGTAGTTGGCGTTGAGCACCGCGTTTCGGGCGACCTCCGGGATGCCTTCCTTGCCCATCATAAGCAGGTAGGTGAGAGCCCGGACTACCACCAGAAAATTGCCGTGGAATGCCCGCACCTGGCCGATGCTCTGGGGGCGGTCATGGTCGAAGCACAGGGCGCCGTCCGTTTTTTTGACCCACGGGCGCGGCAGAAAGGGCTCCATGACGGCCTTGCAGCCCACCGCGCCGGAACCGGGCCCGCCGCCGCCGTGGGGCGTTGAGAAAGTCTTGTGTAGATTCAGGTGCACCACGTCGAAACCCATGTCGCCGGGCCGCACGATGCCCACCACGGCGTTCAGGTTGGCGCCGTCGTAGTAGTTGAGGCCCCCGGCCTGGTGTACAATGGACGTGATTTCGGCGATATTCGGGTCGAACATGCCCAGGGTGTTGGGATTGGTGAGCATGAGACCGGCGGTATCGGGCCCCACGGCGGTCCTGAGGGCGGCCAGGTCAACGCAACCTTCACCGGTGGAGGGGATATTCACCACCGAGAAGCCCGCCATGGCGGCGCTCGCTGGGTTGGTTCCGTGGGCCGAGTCGGGCACGATGATTTTGGTGCGGCCATTGTCACCCCGCGCCGCATGGTAAGCTTTTATAAGGAGCAGCCCCGTCAATTCACCGTGGGCGCCCGCCGCAGGTTGGAAGGTCATGGCGTCCATGCCGGTGATTTCCGTGAGGTACCGGCCTGCGGCGTCCAGCACCCCCAGGGCGCCTTGGATAGTCCGGTCGTCTTGCAGCGGGTGGATCCCGGTGAAGCCCCCCAGCCCGGCGGTCTCTTCGTTTACTTTGGGGTTGTATTTCATCGTACAGGATCCCAAGGGATAAAACCCGTCGTTCACCCCGAAAGCCCGTTTTGCCAAGGCGCTGTAGTGGCGGGAAATTTCGTTTTCATCCACCCAAGGAAGGCGGGGCGGGGATTTGCGGGCCAGGGCCAGGGGAATCGCCGCACCGGGCACGTCGCAGGGGGGCAATATGGAACAGCCCCGTCCGGGTTTGCCCTTTTCAAATATTAGCTTCATACTTCACCTCCCGTTGGTTTCTTTCAAAATATGCACCAGCCGGTCGATTTCCGTCTTGGTGTTCAACTCGGTGAACGCCCACAGGAGCGCGTGACCGCCTTCCGGCAGATTACGCACCGGGAGCCCCCCCAGAATTCCTTCTTTTTCCAGCGCTCCCAACGCCGCGCCAACGTCCGGGCAGCGGGTGAGGAATTCGTTAAAAAACGCGCCGCCATAGACCGGCTCGCAGCCCTTCACCGATGAAATCTGTTTTGCCGCATAGACCGCCTTTGCGTGGCTCTGCCGCGCCGCTTCCGCCAATCCGCCGGCGCCCATCACGGACAGATACACCGCCGCGGTGAGGGCGCAGTGGGCCTCGTTGGAACACAGGTTGCTGGATGCCTTTTCCCGGCGAATGTGCTGCTCCCGGGCTTGCAGGGTGAGCACAAATGCCCGCCTTCCCGCGGCGTCCGTGGTGGCCCCCACGATTCTGCCGGGCATTTTTCGCATAAGGGGCGCTTTGCAGGCCATAAAGCCCAAGTAGGGCCCGCCGAAAGCCAAGGGCATTCCCAAGGGCTGACCTTCGCCCACGGCTATGTCCGCTCCGCACGCTCCGGGGCTTTCCAGTATCCCCAGGGAGATGGGGTTGACCCCCTCAATCAGCAGGGCACCGGCGGCGTGAACGGCTTGGGCGGCCGCAACGGCATCTTCTAGGAGGCCGAAATAATTGGGCTGCTGCAGGTAGAAGCAGGCAGCGTCGGCACCCAGCGCCTTCTTCAGGGCGGCGATGTCCGTAACGCCCTTTTCCAAGGACACGGTTTTCACCGGAATGCCGTAGCCGAAACAGTAGGTGCGGATGGTGTCCAAGACTTGGGGATTGGTCCCTTCCGAGACATAAACGGTGTCGCGGTTTCGTGAGCGCGCCATGTTCACCGCCTCCGCTGCCGCGCTTCCCCCATCGTACACCGAGGCATTTGCCACGTCCATGCCGGTGAGTTCGCAGATCATAGTCTGGTACTCAAAGATGGACTGCAAAATTCCCTGGGAAATTTCCGCCTGATAGGGCGTGTAGGCGGTGATGAAGGTTTCGTTGGCGGTGATACGCTTCACCGCAGCGGGAATGTAGTGCCGGTATGCCCCGGCGCCGCGAAAAACGGTCTTGAAAACCGTATTTTTTCCCGCCAGCCCTTCCATCGTCCTGAAGGCTTCCAGTTCCGACATGCCCGAAGGAATTTTTAATTCCTTTAAGAGCATTTGGCTGGGTACCGGGGCGAACAATTCATCCACCGAACGGCGCCCAACGGCTTTCAACATTTTATCGCGGTCATTTGGGGTGGCCGGTATGTAGGTGCCCATGGTAATCTCCCTCAATAAACGGCTATGCTTCCACCAGCGCCTGATATTCCGCGGCGGAAAGCAACTCACCCTCCGCAGCTTTGCCCCTGGCGCGGATAAGCCAGGTGCCGTAGGGCGCAGTGTTGATCAGCGCCGGGTCCGTCAGCACCGTCTGGTTCACTTCCTCCACGGTACCGGTGACGGGACTGTAGATGTCCGACACCGCCTTGACCGACTCCACATCGGCGAAGGATTCCCCGGCGGTCAGTTTGTCCCCCGCCTCCGGCAGGTTGGCAAAGACCACATCCCCGAGCTGGTCCTGGGCAAAATCGCTGATGCCGATCTCCAGAAGGCCGTCATCCAAAACGCGTACCCATTCATGGGACTTGGCGAATCTCAGTTCCTCAGGAAAATTCATAATATACTCCTCGTACACAGCCGCGCGGGGCGGCTGCAAATTATGGACGTTTGTAAAAAGGCAGCGGCACAACCTCCGCTTCAACCCTTTTACCGCGAATATCTACCTCGATGACCGTACCCTCCGCACCGGCATCGGTGTTTACCAGCGCCATGGCCAGAGGCGCCTGCAGGAAGGGGCAGAAGGTGCCCGACGTGGTTTTGCCTACCCCCTTGCTGGCCAGAAACAGGTCCTCTCCGCCCCGGGCAATGCCGCGCCCGGTGACCCTGAGGCCAACCCGGGTGCGCGCCGGTTTTTCGTGACCCGCCAGGGCCTTTTTGCCGATAAAATCACCCTTGTCCATCTTCACCGCGAAGTGCAGCGCCGCCTCGAAGGGGGTAATCTCGTCGGTCATCTCGTGGCCGTAAAGGGGCATGGCGGCCTCCAGGCGAAGGGTGTCGCGGGCGCCCAATCCGCAGGGAATAAGCCCCGCGTCTTTGCCCGCAGCGAGCAGTTTTTCCCAGAGGGCCTCCGCATCCTGTGCCGGGCAATACAATTCGTAGCCCAGCTCGCCGGTATACCCCGTACGGGACACGATGCAGTTGATGCCCCCCACAGTACCCTTTTCAATAAAGGTATAGTACTTTTCCGGAATGGTACGGGAAAGGCCCGCGAGAATCCCCGGGGAAGCCGGCCCCTGGAGGGCAATCTGGGCCAGCGAGTCGGAGATGTCACGGCAGGCGGCCTTGCCGAACAGGTGCGATCTGACCCAGGCGTAATCCTTGTCCCGGTTCGCGGCATTCACCACCAGGATGTAGCGGGTTTCTTCCATCTTGCACACCACCAGATCGTCCACAATACCCCCCGAGTCATTGCACATCAGGGTGTAACGCACCCGGCCAACGGTCATGTTGGTGAAGTCGTTGGACAGCAGGTTTTGCAGGTTGGAAAGGGCGTCCTGACCGGAAATCTCCAGTTCCCCCATGTGGGACACATCGAATAGTCCGGCTTTGGTGCGTACCCCCTGATGCTCGGTAATCACGCCGGCCGCATATTGAACGGGCAGTAAATACCCGGCGAAAGGAACGATTTTGCCCCCGTGGGATTGGTGCCACTGGTAAAGCGGAGTTTTCTTTTCCATAATATTCAGTATATACCCATTTAGATAAAATGTCAAGAAAAAATGAAAAATTTGTTAAAATTTATGAAAAATCCTCTGTTTTTCTTTGAAAAAAAAGACGAAAACACACTTGACTAATTCTGGGTCGTATGTTATAATGAAAATGGATATGAGTGTTCAATCTGATGCAAATTTACAGCAGGTATACGAATTTCTTGAAGCGGGAGAACCGGGTAGAGCCAAGCCTGTGATAGAAGACGCGCTCACCGCTGATTTGGAGAACCCTGAAATTGAATTTGTACTGCATTGCGTGAATTTTTGGATTGACAAAATACCGGCGCAAAAGGATTTGGATGACCGGATAGATTATGGGGAGTATCTGATCCGCCGGTGGAAACAATTTTTGTTGTTTATTCGGGAGACCTACGGAGGGGTAAAACAGGATAGCGGCGGTGAGCGGGCCGTTCACGCCTTGATGAAGGGCGTTTTTTCCGCGGCCCTGGATTGTTTTTTAACTTCCTTGGGCCTGCATCAGGTGCAGCACAAGGGGGTGGTGTACCGGCGGATCGGCCTGTGTTACAAAAAATTGGGGGAATACGAAACGGCGCTCCAGTATCTGGTGGAGGCCAACGCCATCACACCGGATTTGGCGCCGGTGCTGGCGGAGATGGCGGATTGTTATGCCCTGTGCGGGAACGACCGCAATGCAAAGGTCTTGTTTCGAGAGGCGTTTTTTTTGGACCCTTCAAAGATAGACCTTTGTTTTTTGGATTCCGGGATGATTCGCCGTCTGATTGAACTGGTGGAAGAGAAGGGGTTTTCCGGGAATTCCCTCTTGGAATGGATACCGGTGTACGGTTTTTTGTACGGCATCTTTTCCGTAAAGCGGGAGCTGCGGGCGCTTGAGGCGGGTAAGTTAAAGCAGTCTATCTATGAGCATGAAATTGCCTCGAAGGAAAGCGGCGGTGACCCCGCGATTTTGGTCCCCCGGTTGATCAACCACTATTTCTGGCTCATCGACCACTTGATGGTGCTTCAGAAAGACCGGTCAAAGATCGAGGAAACGCTGCTAAAAATTAAATTGCTTGATGAAGAAGTGTATAAGCAATATACGGGTGTCCTGTGAGGCGCTCAGGGTACACCGAAAACTCGGTTAAATTTTCCGGCGTGCCTGGTAATTGCGTGTGCGATTACATTTTTTATCGGAACACCTTAAAAAAACAAGGTTTTTAAGGGTGTTCTTCAGTTTTTTTACAAGGAGAACGTAATGTCTGAAGAATTGGCGAAGAAAGTCCAAAGTATGCTGGTTGAAGAAAAATGGACCCGGGCGACGATCAGCAATTTTTCAAAATCTAACCTCGGCGAATTGGCGGTGGTGGTGGACTCGGCGATTGCCGAGGATTGCATAGATGAGGTTAAGCAGATATGCGATGAACATCTACAGCACACAAAAAACAGCATCATCGCCCTGTACATTTCCGGCATGTTGGCCCTGAAGAAACATTCCCTGGACAATTCGGCCATGGAAACCCTGGTGGGTCTGTTGCTGGAGCACCGCAAGAACAACATCGTGGTGCATCTCTGCGAGACCATCCTGCAGGAAGACGGAACCAACAAATTCGCCATGAGAACCCTGGCCGATTGCTACCGGGAAGAGGGGAACGAAAAAATATGGGACATCTACGAACAGATAGTGCGGCTGGATCATGAGGAAGCGGACATAGCCAAGCTCTTGGCGGAGCGTTGTGAGAAGCAGCAAAAAACAGAAGAGGCCGTGGAATACTACAAAAAGGCCATACACCGCTTCATCAACCAAAAATCCCTGAATCCGGTGAAGGAAATTTGGTCCAAGCTGGTGGCGTTGATTCCCCAGGAAATAGATTTTTTCTTTCGAATCCAGCGGCAGGCGGCGAAAACCATCGCTCCGGAACGAAGCGTGCCTCTTTTGCAGGAATTGTACCAGTATTACAGCGCGCAGAAGCAGTGGGACACGGCGATAGACATCTTGAAGCTCATCCTGTCCATTGATCCCAAGGACGGGCCTGCCCGGCGGGAACTGGTGGAATGTTTCCGAGGGAAATACGCCGGGCACAGCCAGTTGGAAGCGTGCATCCGCATCTCCAATCTCACCCAGGGATTTCGGGACGTGTTCGCAGCCATTGCAGACTTTGAGAAACGCATCGCCTTTGACGAGAAAAACTTCGTGTTCCACCGGTCCTGGGGGGTGGGGGTCATCATGAAGGTACAGGGGGAACAGCTCACCATCAATTTCGGGAAAAATTTCGGTATGCGGGAGATGTCCTTGGAGATGGCGGTGAAGGCGCTGCAGTCCCTGTCCCGG
>JAITMZ010000174.1 GCA_031290725.1 Spirochaetaceae bacterium | reverse complement strand
TCAATGTGAATCCGGCGCTGACCGCGCCGCTCCAGCGGGTTTCCCTGGACGCGGGGTTTGCCGGCCTTCTGCAAACCGGGGATGACACGGGTTTTGCTCCCGCGTTTCATTTGGGTTTGGTGATTCCCACCCGCTGGGGGGTGTTCACCGGAGCGGCCCAGGCAGCCTTCGTTTCCCTGAATACCCTGCCGCTGGGCAATACGGTTCTTGGCCGCGCGGGTTTTTCCCGTGACGTGACGGACAACCTGTACCTGGGCGCGGCGCTGTACGGCGGCGCGAATTTCGGCGGGGATTCCCCGGACTGGGCTGTGGCGCTTGACGCGGGCGCGGTCTACCGGTTCGGCGCCCTGGGTTTCCTGAAAGACGCCCGGCTGGGGGTCGTTCTGGCTGACATAGGAAAAACCCTGGCGAACAGCGCGGACGGCAGTTTTCCCGGCTTAGTGACCCCCAAGGCGGGATTTGCCGCCCTGTTTCTTTCTCAGGGAAATATGAACGCCGGTTTTTCCACGGACTTGTCATTCCCCTTGTTCCAGAACATGCTGCTGGACGCGGGGCTTCAGTTCAACTACACCATACAGGGATTCACGCTGACCGCTTCAACGGGCTGGAAGCTGAATGTCAGGGAAACGGTAAAGGGATATGACGTTCCCCTGCCGTTTGCGGCGCTGGCTTTTAAATTCGCGGTCAATACCTCGGGAAACCAGTTTTTAAGCAGCCGGGGCTGGCAGGAAACGGACTTCAATGTTTCCGGCATGTGGCAGCAGCTTTATGAGGGGGTGCAGCTTATTTCCGCCGGTACGACGATAAACCTGGGCGCACGGGATACGGAAGCGCCTAAGATTCAACTGTGGGGGGAGGACTGATATGAAAAAAAGAGTTTTGCGGCCTTTCCGGCTTGCGCTTTTGGTATGCGCCTTTTTTGTTTCCGCGGCATCGCTTTTTGCCGCTCCGGAGGTCATCTATATTTCTCCCAATAACGACGGGGTTCAGGATGAGCTTACTGTTCCCTTCGCCATTCAGGAGAAGCGGTACATCGCCGAATGGAATTTTGTGATTACCGATGAGGCGGGCGCTATTGTCAGGACCATCGGCAACAAGGAAAAGCGGCCGGAAAAATTGACGCTCAAGACAATATGGCAGCTCCTTACCACCCCCAAACAGGGGGTGGCGGTTCCCGATTCGGTCACTTGGGACGGAGTCCTTGACTCAGGGGAGATTGCCCCGGACGGCGCGTATTTTTACTACTTTACCGCCGTGGACGACAACGGCAACCGGGGAGAAAGCAGCCGCAGCCGTTACCGGGTGGTGGTGGATAACACCCCCCCGGAAATCAACCTGACCCAGCCCAGGGAATCGGACAAGTTCTTTGGCGAGGGCATGAAGTCCACGCTCATCATCACCCAGTCCGGTTCCCCGGAAGACAAGTGGGCCGGAACCATTACCGATACCCTGGGGAACGCCCTGCGGACTTTTACCTGGACGGACGAAGGTCCCGGGACGGTCATCTGGGACGGCAGGGACGACAACGGCATCCCCGTGGCGGACGGTGTGTATGCCTATGCCGTTACCAGCACCGACCGGGCGGGAAACAAGGCTCCCGTAACACGGGTGACCAATATCGTATATTCCGCGGACCGGCCGGCGACCACTATTACCATTAACGGCAGCCGCTATTTTTCGCCCAATGGCGACGGCGTACAGGATACGGTGACCCTGACGGTGAGTATCCCCGCCCCTGCTGTGGGGAACCGCCTTGCCAAATGGCAGGTGGCGGTGCAGGATGCCGCCGGGGAAACCCGGCGAACCTGGTCGGGTACGGATACCCCTCCGGGTCAGCTTGCCTATAACGGAACCAATGACGACGGCATTCCCTTGCCGGAGGGTACCTATCAGGCGGTGGCAACCGCGTCTTACCTGAACGGCTTTGAAAGCGCCCCCGTCCGGTCGCCCCAGTTTGTCCTGGATGTGACGCCCCCTATGGCCCAGATTCGGGCGCAGGACACGATTTTTGGGGATAAAAACAAGGCGAGTATCACCGTTTCTGTGCAGAATGCCACCCAGGAGCGGGAATGGTCGGCGGAAATTCAGAACTCCGCCAATACGGCGGTGCGGCAATATACCTTCGGCTCCCAGCCCGATTCATCCATCACCTGGAATGGTTTAACCGAAGACGGAAGCCTGGCCCCGGACGGCGTCTATACCCTGCGGCTGTACGCCTCAGACCAGGCGGGGAACAAGTTTGATGACCGCACGGCGCCGTTCACCCTGGACACCAGCGCCACCGAAGCGATTGTAACCGTACAGCCTCCGGCTTTCTCGCCCAATGGCGACCGGGTGCAGGATACGGTGGCCTTTACGCCGGTGGTTCGTTCCGCCAGCGGGGTGGCGAGCTACACCCTTTCGGTTAAAAATGCCGCCGGCGCGGAGGTGCGGCGGTTCAGCGCCAACAGCGGCCTGCCCGCTTCCATCACCTGGAATGGTTTGTCCGATGGCGGAAGCCCCTGCGCGGACGGCAGGTATACCGCCACGCTGACCGCGGTTTCCCGGAACGGCAGCCAGACCACCGCGGATACCCAGGCTTTTGAACTGGACACGGTGTTCCCCTCGGTAACCGTGAGCGCGGCCTATACGCTGTTCTCCCCGGACGGCGACACCTTTAAGGACACCCTGCCGCTTACCATCGCTGCCAGCCCGGAAAGACGCTGGACAGGCACGATTACCGCCGTGGGCGGAGCGAACAATAACCGGGTTATCCGGGAATTCTTCTGGCAGGACGGACCGGCCTTGTCCTTTGAGTGGGATGGCACGGACGAATCCGGGAACGTGGCAGCCGACGGCATTTATCGGTTTACCCTGACCGCCCAGGATGCGGCGGGGAACCGTTCCACCGCCGAAGTGGCGGGGATCACTGTGGATAACCGGCCCGCCCGGGCCTATCTGACCGCCGAGGCGGAGGCCTTCTCGCCCACGGGAACCAGGGCAAAACAGCAGAGCATTCCGGTAACGGTGTCCCTCAAGGAGGGTATTGAGTCCTGGAACTTTGATATTTTACCGGCCGAAGGAAGCGCCGCGCCGGTGCGTTCCTGGTCGTCCGCTTCGGGCGGCGGCCTGCCGGAAAGCATCGCCTGGGACGGCAAGGCCTCAAACGGCGGCAACGCCGAAGGGCAGTTCATCGGCGTCCTTTCGGTGGTGTACGCCAAGGGCAACCATGTGCGCTCCGAGACTACGCCCTTTATCTGTACGTCAACACCGCCTCAATTGGGAGTGACCACCGCGCCGCAATACTTCAGCCCGGACAACGACGGGGTGG
The DNA here is from genome assembly GCA_031290725.1 of Spirochaetaceae bacterium. Taxonomy (GTDB): domain Bacteria; phylum Spirochaetota; class Spirochaetia; order Treponematales; family Treponemataceae; genus JAISTZ01. Next base: position 2,236 of record JAITMZ010000174.1, on the reverse strand, counting down.
ACGACGACCTGTTTATCAGCTTGAGCGGCAAGTCCCTGCTTCCCTTTGAATCCTGGTCGTTTGTGGTGCGGGACCCCCAGAACGGCAATCCCTTCTGGACGGTGACGGGTAAGTCGGCGATTACCGAGCGCATGACCTGGGCAGGCAAGGGCAATAACGGCGAACTGGTACAGTCCGCCATGGACTATCCCTACACCTTCACGGTGACGGACACCCAGGGGATGACTTCCAGCGTGGACGGGGTGATTCCCGTGGACGTGCTGGTTATCCGGGACGGGGATGTGCTTAGGATGCGGGTGCCCGCCATTGTGTTCCAGTCCAACGCCGCCACATTGGATGCCGCCGGGCCGGGCCTGACGGACGCCCAAGTGGCGAACAATAGGCGGGTGCTGGACAGAATCGCGGAAATCCTCAAGAAATTCGCGGACTATAATGTGACGATTGAAGGGCACTCCAACAACGTAACCGGAAACCGCACAACCGTTGACCAGGAAGGTATCGAACTGTCCAGGCGGCGGGCCGAAGCGGTGCGCGCTTACCTGGTTGGCAAGGGCACCCGGGCGGCCAGGCTTTCCACGGTGGGCAAGGGTGATACCGTGCCGGTAGTCCCCTTTGCTGACCGGGATAACTGGTGGAAGAACCGGCGGGTGGAGTTTATCCTGAACAAATAAGGTTTTGGTTTTTGATGAGCGGACAGGTTTCGGCCTGTCCGCTTTTTCCCCACGCTGAGCCGCAGAGGCACGGGGAATATATATAAAAACCTCCGCGCCTCTGTGCGGGGATCTTTTCCAACAATCCCGTGGCTACATTTCCTGTGTGCCTATATCATCGGATAGCATGTTGTGTGTCATTTCGGGGAATAGAATTTTTACATAATCCCGCTTTCCATACAAAATCCGGTCAACAAAAACCGTTTTATTTTCGTGACGATAAAAAGCCAAATAATTTCCGCACGCCAGAAACCGGTAACCGGTTTCAAAGGGAACAATGACCGAAAGCGGTCGTCCAATACCGGGCATGTCTTTCAAGTTTTTGAGACTTTTTGTTATTCGTGAAACAACGTTGAGCGCGGCGGTGGGATTTCCCAGTTCGGTACTGATATACGTCTTTATATCTTCGAGGTCATGAGCTGCTTCTGGAGAGATGGACAGCGTATTCATCGGATTCCCAAAGCGGTTTCCACATCCTCTATAGTCTGCCAACCCGATTCTTCACCGGATTTTCTGCCCCTGAACAGTTCGGTCATAAGATGGACACTTGCATAAGTCTTTGTGTAGTCATCCATATCCAGGATTACATACCGGTTGCGACCGTTTTGGGTGAGAAACATCGGCTCACCCACCGCGATGTCCCCCAGTACTGCCGTATAGTTGCGTAAATCAGAAATCGGTTTTATGTTTGGCATAGACGCTCCTTCTATTCGATGCACAAGGTAAGTATAGAGGAATTATTCGATAACGTCAACACATCTCTTTTCTTCCCTCAAGTGCCCCATCCTCCCCGCCCCCACAAAAAGCGGCCTCCCCCCAGAGCCCGCACTCGCCTTCCCAGCGACCTGCGCCAGCCCAGCGACCCACAAAAACGGCCTCCGTCCCCGGAGACCGCCCCCTGCGCCACCCCAGCGCCCCTCGTGCCTACAGGTTCCCAGCGCCCTTTCCCAGCCATCTTCGCCAGCCCAGCGAGCAAACAAAGGCGGCCTCCTGCGGAGACCGCCGCCAGCGCCTTCCCGGCAGCCTCACCAGCGCCAGGGTGACGGCGAAGGCAAAAGTGCATTGTTTTTATGGATGGGACTTCAGGGCATATTGCTGTGCGCGGTATGCGTCAAAGCGTGCCCAAGCCTCCGCCGCTTCACGGTGAATGAGGCCAAGCTGTTCTTCCACTGTGGCGTCTTTAAGGCGCTCGTAGTCCCACTCGCGGATCTTGTGAATGTCGTCCAGTGTAAACTGGGGGCTGAGAACCGGTTTTTGAATGTCATAATGTATCATCGTCGTCTCCTATCAAAAATGATGGTGTATAAATGAGCAGGTCATTGTATCCTTCTTGCGCGGTTATGGTTTTTACACCCATTTGTGTTTTATGGTTGACAATATGTTTGAAGTTCCACGACACAATCGCATCGCCGCCGCGTTCGCGCCGCCACCCCAGCGCGCCTTCCCGCCATCCCAGCGCCCCCCACGTCAGACGTTTCCCAGCCATCCACGTCAGACGTTGCGTCTTTGTGTGAGCCTCCTGGCCT
>JAITMZ010000152.1 GCA_031290725.1 Spirochaetaceae bacterium | reverse complement strand
AAAGTCCCATGGTTTACCTCCTACTTTCTCATGGCCGTGCGAATCTGCGAAAACTCGTGGGATTGCATCTGAGCCAAAAGCTGATAGTTCATCTGAATCTTTAAGAGTTCCATGGCTTCCTGCTCGGCGTCTACGTTGTTCCCGTTTGCCTTGACGGTGGTCAGATAGTCTGTACCCAGCCGGGGCTGAACGGTGCGATAATCTACCGCTTCCGATGGCGTAAACCTAGTCTTTCCCTCGCGATAGGCCTGCTCTTCTTCTTTGGCCTTAGCTTCCTGCTCAAAGGCATGCTTCAGGGAGCTTTCAAAGGACACGGTTTTGCGCTTGTAGTTAGGCACCCCGGCCTTGCTCAGGTTGTCCGCCGTTACCTGATAGCGCAGGGTACTCACATCCATGGCGCGGTGCAGCAGGTCTACGGTTTGTGTAAAACTATTCATTTAATATCCCTCCATAGTTATTCTTTCGGCAAAATCGGGTCTGAGTTTAGCAAAACCCTCTGGTGCCCTATTTATAGTATATATCTCGATAAATCCTGATCTTCCACGATTGATTTAAGCCGCTCGTCCACGTATTCGGCGGTGATTTCCAGGGTTTCCCCGCCGTGGGCATCCGCCTCAAACGAAATCTCTTCCAGCACCGTTTCAATGATCGTGTGCAGCCGCCGAGCGCCGATGTTTTCAGCCCTGGCATTCACGTCCGCCGCCAAAAAGCTCATCCGGTCAATCGCCGCATCAGAAAACTTGAGGGTCACCTTCTCCGTGGCCAGAAGCTCCGTGTACTGCTTGGTGATGGCGTTTTTCGGTTCCCGCAGGATGCGCTTGAAATCTTCGGTATTGAGGGAATCCAGCTCCACCCGCAACGGGAAGCGTCCCTGCAACTCCGGGATCAAGTCCGAAGGTTTGGACAGATTGAAGGCACCGGCGGCGATGAACAAAATATGAGTCGTGTCGATGACGCCGTATTTGCTGTTCACGTTGGAGCCCTCTACGATGGGAAGGATGTCCCTCTGAACCCCTTCCCGGGACACGTCCTGGCCGGAAGCTTCGCCCCGCACCGCAATTTTATCGATCTCGTCGATAAAGATGATACCCATCTGCTGAACCCGCAGCCGGGCTTCTTCAGCCACCTTGTCCGTGTCAATCAGGCGGTCAAGCTGGTCTTCCATCAGGATACGCCGTGCCTCCCCCAGGGTGACACTTTTTTTGCGCTGCCTGCCCCCGCCGGTGAACAAGGAGGTGAGATTCTGCATCCCCGCTTCTAGGTCTTCAAAGCTGCCTCCGGCCAAAATCTCCACCGGGAAATTGGTCCGCGCTCGTTGAACATTCACTTCCACGATGCGATCTTCAAGTTCGCCGTTTTTAAGCTTTTCCCGCAGTTTTTCCCTGGTGGAAAGTTTCCCCGCCTCGGCCTCCGGTTTTTCCACGACGATTTCACTCTTTTCCTCGATTATATTGTGCTTTTTCCCGACAAATTCTCCAGAAAAAACCATTTCCAGGGCCTTTTCCATGTCCTGCGGCTTGATTTCTCTGCCGGAAAGCTCCATGGGCAGGGCGATTACCTTTTCCCCGCGCTGACGGGTTTCTTTTTTCTTACGCCCTCCCGGAAGCAACAAATCTAAAAGTTCGTTTTCCACCCTGGCTTCCGCGGTATTTTTGAACTTATCCTGCATTTCACTCCGAACCATGTTGGCAGCCACCGCCGCCAGATCCCGAACCATGGACTCCACGTCCCGCCCCACGTAGCCCACCTCGGTGTACTTGGTAGCTTCCACCTTCAGGAAGGGGGCGTCGCAGAGTTTTGCCAGGCGCCGGGCGATCTCGGTTTTGCCTACACCGGTGGGACCGATCATGAGGATGTTTTTGGGCACGATCTCGTCCCGAATGTCCTCATCCAGTTTGAGCCGGCGGGCACGGTTCCGCAGGGCGATGGCCACCGCTTTTTTTGCCTTGTGCTGTCCGATGATGTATGCGTCCAGCTTTTCCACAATTTCCCTGGGGGTTAAATCCAGACTTCTCATTTTCTTTGTCATACCTTCCATCATTTTAATTCCTCCACCGTGATGTTATTATTGGTATAAATACAGATTGAACCGGCTATCTCCAGACTTTTTCGGGCGATTTCACTGGCACTAAAGTTCGAAGACTCCAGATATGCCAGAGCCGCCGCATAGGCATAATTGCCCCCTGAACCGATAGCCAGCACGTCCCGCTCCGGCTCCACCACATCGCCGTTTCCGGAGATGAGCAGAATTTTTTCTTTATCCGCCACCAGAAGCAGGGCGTCCAGATGCCGGAGGGTCTTGTCGGTGCGCCACTGTTTGGCTAGCTCCACCGCAGCCCGGGTGATGTCGCCATTGTATTCCTTTATCTTGCCCTCGAATTTATCGAACAGGCTGAAGGCGTCCGCAGTGGAGCCGGCAAACCCCGTGAGTACTTTGCCGTCGTAAAGCCGGCGCACCTTCCGGGCGTTTCCCTTCATCACCGTCTCGCCCATGGTCACCTGACCGTCGCCGGCCATAGCCACTGTTCCGTCTTTTTTTACCGCGATCACCGTGGTACTGCGTATTTTTTCATTTTTCATACTAACCTCCAAATTATTCTATCAAAGCATATCGAAAACCCAGTTAGGTTTTCGAAACCGATGGTCATCCATGCGGATGGGAACGCCGGTACACGTCGATCAGGCGATCACCGCTGATGTGGGTGTAGCGCTGGGTGGTGGAAATGTTGGCGTGACCCAGCATTTCCTGTACGATACGCACGTCCGCGCCGTTGTTGAGCAGCGCAGTGGCGAAGCTGTGACGAAAGGCGTGGGGCGAAACGTGCTTGTTGGTACCCTCGACGCCGCTGTAGCGCTCCAGAATATACTGCATCCCCCGGCCGGTCAGCGCCGTCCCACGCCGGTTGACGAACACCGCAGCGGTCTTTTTTCTACATTCCCGAAGCCACGCCTCCCGTTCCGGCAAGTATTCCCTGATGGCGCGAAGGGCATCGGCTGAAAAAAATACCTGCCGCTCTTTGCTGCCTTTGCCCAGAATAATCGCCGTCTCATAACTCCCACCGGTAAAATCCGTCATCTTGATTCCCGCCAATTCGCCCACCCGGCAGCCTGAGGAATAGAACATCTCAAAGAGCGCCGCGTCCCGTGCGGGCCACAGGATGTCCTTTTTCCGGGGCAGGGTACAGAGCGCCTCGGCCTCCCCTTCGGTCATAAATCGGGGTAGCTTTTGGGGCTGCTTCACCGTTTTTATCTCCCGGGCGGGATTAGTAGGGATATACCCGAAACGCCGCAGGTAAGCAAAAAAAGCACGCACCGCGGCGATAAAGCGATTCACACTGGAGGCGGCGCTGTTTTGCAAGGACAGGCGGCCCACACAGGCGCGAATATCATCGGCGGTAATCTCCGAAGGCGCGATGCCTGCGCCAAGGACATCCATCAGATAGGCCAAGTCATTTTTGTATCCCGCAACAGAATTGGATGAAAAGCCCCGCACCGATTCTGAATATGTCAAGAATTCTGCAACATAATCATCCAATTTGTCTACTTTTGTATACAACTTCACAATCACTCCAAGTCTTCACTGTGCAAATAATCACAGTTGGTATTGATGCACGCCTTGTGGGAACCGTGCTTTTTGTCGTATTTTTCCACCAAAAACCATCCACACTTGGGGCAGTTCGAGGCGATGGGTTTAAAGTGGGACAAAAAATCGCACTCCGGATAATTGGTACAGCCGTAAAACTCCTTGCCCCGCTTCTTTGCTTTGCGGGCCACAATGTCACCGCCGCACTTGGGGCACTTGGCCAGGGGAATGGACATGGCGTTGCGGCATTCGGGGAAACCGGTGCAGGCCAAAAACTGACCGAACCTGCCAAGCTTTTTTACCATGGGCCTGCCGCATTTTTCGCAGATTTCCCCGGTTGGTTCATCCAGGGTTCCCTTGTAGCTTTCAAGCCTTTCCATCACTTCCTCCATCTTGTGCTGGAAGGGGAAAAAAAACGAACCGATGAAAGACACCCAATCGGCACCCTCTTCCTCCACCAGATCGAGCCGCTTTTCCATTTCCGCAGTGAAATTTTCGTTCACCACTTCTGAGAAGGACTCCACCAGAATATCGTTGATTTTGCGGCCCAGGGTGGTGGGTACCAGTTGCTTGTTCGCCCTGGTCACATAGTAGCGGGCCAGCAGGGTGGAAATGATGGGCGCATAAGTGGAGGGCCGGCCGATGCCTTTTTCCTCCAGCATCCGCACGATGGACGCATCGGTGTAGCGGGCGGGCCCTTGGGTGAAATGCTGTTCCGGCCGGAATTCCTGGGCAGTGAGACTGTCGCCCACCGCGAGGTTGAGCTCGCTACCGACCGTCTCTTCCTTGGTGGAAAGCAGCTTTGTCACCCGATAAAAGCCCTTCTCCAGAATTTTTGTAGAGGCCACCCGGAAAAGCGCCTCTCCGGAAATAATCTCGGCGCTCACCGTGAGGGTTTTGGCATTTGTCATCTGGCTGGACACAAAGCGCTCCCAGATAAGGGTATACAGTCGAAGCATGTCCCTGTCCAGGTACTCCTTCAGGGAATCGGGGGTATTGGCCACATAGGTGGGACGGATACCTTCATGTGCGTCCTGGGCTTTTCCGGACACGGTGTATTCAGCGGCCTTTTCCGGCAATTCAGCGGCATGATTTTCGCCTATCCACTGGCGCACTTCTTCTAAAGCCACAGCCGCAATCCGCACCGAGTCGGTCCGCATATACGTGATGAGACCCACCCGACCATGCCCGATGTCTACGCCTTCGTAGAGCTGCTGGGCTAACTGCATGGTTTTGCGGGAAGTAAATCCCAACCGGTTTGCTGCGGCTTGCTGCAAGGTGGAGGTGGTGAAGGGCGGTTTGGGCCGGATGCTCTTCTCCATAGTTTTGATGTCGCTCACCACATACTGGTTCCCCTGAATCTGTTCGATGACGGACCGAACCGCCTTTTCAGTGGGAAGTTCTGGTTTTTTGCCCTGGTATTGAACCAGCTGCGCTATGAAAGGCTTGTCGGCGATTTTTGCAGTCTTCACAAAACCCGCTTCCAGGGTCCAATATTCTTCGGGGATAAACCGCTCCACCTCCGCTTCCCGCTCGCAGACCAGGCGGAGAGCCACCGATTGGACCCGCCCGGCGGAAAGGCCGTTTTTTACCTTTTTCCACAGTAGGGGCGACAAGTTATATCCCACCAGCCGGTCCAGTACCCGCCGGGCTTTTTGGGCGTTCACCTTTGCCTCATCTATCTCCGAGGGATTTTTTACCGCCCCGATGATCGCTTGGGGGGTAATTTCGTTGAAGACGATCCGCTTGATAGGCACCCGCATCTTTTCGTTAAAGGCATTGAAGAGATGCCAGGCGATGGCCTCCCCCTCCCGGTCATTATCACTTGCCAGAAGTATCAGACCAGATTTTTTCGCGTTCCGCTGCAGTTCCTTCAGTATTTTTGCCCGGCCCCGGACAGTGATATACTCGGGGGTAAAATCATGGTCCACATCAATGGCCAGACGGGATTTAGGTAAATCGATCAAATGACCCATGGACGCCTTCACCGTATAGCCCTTACCGAGATATTTTTCAATTGTCTTTGCCTTGGCAGGGGACTCCACAATCACCAGAGTCTCCTTTTCCGGCTTTGCTTTTCTTTTTCCTGCAGCCATTGATTCTTATCCCTCCATTCCAGACAATGAAGCCTGTTCAATTCCGTACCACTCCTCCGGGGGGTAGTCCCGAAGCGCAACGTATTCTTCGTAGTCAGCCACCACCGGCGCACCGTCGGCTACAAACTTGAGCACCGGCGCGAATCGTTCCGCCTGACCCAGCTCCGCCCGCTCCTGTGACACCCGGTGGATATACACGTCCCGCCCCATGTCCAAGGCATATTGTGCGGTGATCAGCGCCCCGGAATGTTCCGGTGCATCCACCACCACGGTGGCTTCCGACAAACCCGCAATCAAGCGATTTCGCTGGACAAAACGCCATTTTTCCGGCGTGGTGCCCGGTAAGTATTCACTCAACACCGCACCGCCCTTTTCCATAATCGCCGCAGCGATCCGCCGGTTGGCCACAGGGTAGATTTCGTCCACCCCGCCGGCAACGACCGCCGCAGTTTTGCCGACCTTTTCGTCCCGCGCCATACCCCGGAGCGCCCCCTGGTGCGCACAGGCGTCTATACCAAAGGCCAGGCCGCTCACCACGGTCATACCGTCGGCGGCGGCATCCTCGGCAAAACGGAAGGCGCCATCCACGCCTTCACGACTGGGCTTCCGGGTGCCCACCACGGACACACATCGTCGGTGGAGGCAATCCACGTCGCCCCGGACGAAAAGCAGAAAGGGCGGGTCATAGAGCGACGCAAGTTTTTCCGGATACTCGGCATCAAAATGGAACACCAAGCGAATCCCGTAACGCCCAATAATCCGCCGGGATAATTCCACCCGCCGTTCCAGTCCGGCCCCGTCCCACGTCCGCGCCCTGGTGACCCGTTCTATCATGGTTGAAATATCGCTCACCGACATTTTAGCCAGATGGTGAATATCATCCACCCTTTCAAAGACCCGCTTTTTTTCCGCAAAGGTCAGAAAAGACATTTCGGCTAACCCAAGACCGATAATTTCCCGGTCATCGCGCATTGGCGGCTTCCAAAACAACGGTCTTATTCAACACGGCCTCCGCCTTGCGTTCCGGCGAAGTGGGGGTGGCCAAAATCAGGTCGTACAGCTTCAGGGCGTCGTCAAAACGGTAAGTCAGATAATAGGCCCGGGCCAGAGCGAACATCCCCGAGGTATCCCTGGTTTCAAGAGACACAAAGCGTTCCAAATAGGGAATGGCCGGTTCCGGTTCCTCCAGTTCAAACAGGTAGAGAATTCCCAGAGCGTAGAGTGCCCGGGCATACCGGGGTTCCAATTCGATGGCCCGCAGATACGCCGATTCCGCCTGTTTGAAATAGGCATAGCGTTCCGTGGAATTGATGTTCGCTGCGGTGGTGTAGGTATGGAAAGTTTGGGCCACAAAACCGGAGCAAATGCCGATCCAGTAGTGCAGGTTTTGATTGGACGGATAATACTCCACCGCCCGCTGGTAAGACTTGAGGGCCTCGCCGTACATTTTATCATCCAGGTACCGCGATGCCAGCAACTTGTACCAAACCCCCGCTTGTCCCTGGGCGGTCACCACATCTTCGGCGCGTTTTTCGTATTTTTGTATG
>JAITMZ010000081.1 GCA_031290725.1 Spirochaetaceae bacterium | reverse complement strand
CAAGACTAATGACATTGCAGGAAAAACTTGCAATCGGGATGCAGGCCGTCGAGTTGCGAAAGGCCGGAAAAGAAGCGGAGGCGACGGCGCTAAATAGGACTATTCCGTTGCCCCCCTATCTGGCGAAGGTACTAAAGGAAAAAGTTGGCGTTGATTTTCTCATCAACGGTGGCTGGAATTTGCTCGAGGCGGAGGCGAAATATGGAAAAGACTGGCTTAGTCGCTAGGGTGGCTGAAGCTGCGGCTAGTATTGATGAGGGCAGGAAGGGTTTAGATACCGATGGCGGCGAGAGGGAGGGGAGAATAGCATTCCATGATGGTTTGTCCACCGGCATGGATGCGTTTCTGGAAGTGCTGGCACTGGGAGACGCGAAAATGTTTATTCTTGCGGAGTACACCTTTTTTAGCCAGGAACGGGAGTTTTGCGACCCCTCGGACACCTTCGCCATCGCCAGCCTCACCCAGGCGGTACAGAGCTTTGACGACGCCTTTCGTGCCCTCAAAGTGGTGGGCAGCCCGGCCTACCGCGCGGTGGAGGAAGCCACCCCGCACCGGAAGGAGTATCGCTACCATGGGATGCCCAAGGACGCCTACCACATCGCCTGCGAGGCCCACCGCGCCCGGCTCAGCAATGCGCTCCGTACCCCGGGAATCAACATGACCGAGAAGGCCCTGCTCCAACAGCGCCTTGCCAATTTGCCCGCCGCGCAGAATGCGTATGCGGACCTACAGCGGGCGGTACTCGGCGACTTGGACCAGGAAGAGGACGCCGGGCGCATGTGAGGGGCGGGCTTGCGGGGAAGGAGGCGGGGGCGGTCTGCGGCTTGTGAGGCGGACGGGGCACTGAACATTCCACAGCTACGCAATATCCTAAAGCCCAACTAGTATGCAGGGGCGAGGACATTCAATGCCCCGCCAGCCAGCCCCCGTCACCGTTCAGCGCTTATAGTAGGCGAGGAATCCCAGGTGCGTGAGCAGAGCCGTCACATCCGGTGCATTGTCCGGGAGGCGCAGTTTGTGGGTGCCGTCCGGCAGGGGAAGGGTGCCGTAGTTGCCGCTGGCGTCGAAGTCCTCCCGGTCGGAAAAAATGGTGAATTTATCCCGATAGGGTTTTCCGTCGTGGGGGCAGAACAGGGCGCAATTCCCGCACTCGTTGCAGAGCCTATCCAGGTGCACTATCTGCCGCGCCTGGGAAAAGCCCCCCACGGTCACCGCCATATTCGCCCGGTTGGGACACACGTCCACACAGATTTCGCACACCACCCCGCAGGACAGGCAGCGCAGGCCGTCGGTGTTCTCCGTGGATGTCTCCATAACGACGCCTTTTTTTTGGTACAGCCCTTCCGGTTTAACGGCGGGCTTCACCGGGCGGCCGAAATCGCGTTCCAATCCCAGTTTGCGCAGTATGTCCCCGGCGATGACCTTGCTGTCCGCCATGGCCTTCACCACCGTGGCCGGCCCGGCCTTGCAGTCCCCCGCCGCATACAGGTTGGGTACCGACGTCTCGTTGGCATCGTTGAGCACAACCAATCCCCGGTCATTTACGTTGGCGCCGGCTTTGATGAAGATGGATGTGTCCGCCCGCGCCCCCACGGCGCCCACCACCGTGTGAAATTGCACGGCAACCCGCTTCCCCGTACCCATGATACCCCGCCGCCCGGTTTGGTCATAGCCCCCCAGGGCTTGTACCTCGCAGGTAAGCACGCCGTCCCGGTAGGTCTCCGGTGCGGCGAGTTCCAGAATCTCTACCCCCTCGGCCAGGGCCATTTGTATTTCCTCTTTTTGGGCGGGCATAAATTCCCTGGTACGGCGGTAGACGACGGTCACCTTTTCCACCCCCCGGTTGCGTTTCGCTGCCCGCGCACAGTCCATAGCCACATCGCCGCCCCCGATGATACCCACGGTTTTGCCCAACTCAAGCCGCAGTCCCGAGGATTTGGAGGCTTCCAGGAAGGCCAGGCCGTCCATGATGTGTTCGCCCCCTTCCCGTACCGGGGATAATCCGGCTTTCCAGGTGCCGACGGCCAGCACCAGGAAGGCGTGTTTTTTTCGCAGGCCCGCCAGTTTTTCGCTGTCCACATCGGCGTTGAACACAAAGTCAATGCCCAGTTTTTCAGCCATCCGCAGGTCCCGGTCAATGGCGTCACCGGATATGCGGAACGACGGGATCACCCGCCGGGGCACACCGTAGGCATCGGCCCCGCGCTCGTAGACGGTCACGGGCACACCGTTTCGCCGGAGATACACCGCGGCGGCGATCCCCCCCGGCCCGGCACCCACGATCCCCACGGATTTGCCGGTTTTCAAGGCCGGCGGTGCCAGGCGCGCGGTGTATGCGTCCTGGGCGTGCTCTGCGGCCAGCCGTTTGGCCCTGCGTATTTCCAGGGCATCTTCGTAGTCCAGGCGGGTACAGGTGTGCTGGCACCGGTGGTCGCAGATGGTCCCGGTGATGGAGGGCGCCGTATTGTCCCGTGCGATAATATCGAATGCCCCGTGGTAGTCCCCCAGGGCGACCTTTTCCAGATACGCCGGAATTTGCTGGTGAATAGGACAGCCGTCGCTGCAGGGCGCTGTGGCACAGTCAAAAAGCGGGAGCGGCGATCCGATTTTCCGAAGCCCCGTCCGAAGGGAAACCCCGGCGGGTATGTGCCGGTAGTCCTTGCGGTAGCGCTCCATGGTGACCGCCGAGTCCGCCAATGCCCTCAGTTTACCCATGTCGATGGACGCCCCGGGTTCGGCCTGCGGCACCCCTTCCGCCAGGGACGCCAACTGGTTCAGCCGCGCATAGCCCCCCGGTTTGAGCAGGGTGGTGGCCATGGTTACCGGGCGAATTCCCGTGGACAGGATTTCCGCCAGGTTGAAGTAATCCGCACCCCCCGAGTAGGAAATGGGGAGTTTCCCCCCGAATGTCTGGGACAACTGTGCCGCCACGGTGATGGACAGCGGAAAAAGCGCCCGGCCGGACATATACATTTCGTTCCCCGGTAATTCTCCGGCCTTGATTTCCACCGGAAAGGTGTTGGTGATCTTCACCCCCAGGGTCAGGCCCAGTTCCCCGGCGGTGCGCCGCAGCCGATTGAGCATATCCGCTGCGTCGTCAAACTGTAAATCCTCCCGAAAATGATGGTCGTCGAAGGCGACGTAGCCGTAATCCATGCTGTCCAGGATACGCCGGGCGGTATGGTAGCCCAGGAGCGTGGGGTTGCACTTGATATAGGTGTGGAGCTTCTTCTCCCGGAGCAGATAATCCGCGATTTTCTCGATCTCCTCCCGGGGACAGCCGTGCAGCGTGGACAGGGTGATGCCCGGCGCGATGGCCGGCGAAACAGCTTCCAGGTCAGCCCGGTCAAAGCGCCGGAACAGACCCAGGTTCGCCGCAAGGTAGTCCCGGCAGTGCTTCCAGACCGCTGTGCTTCCGGCGTCCCTCATGCCCTGGATATATCCGTCGATCTTCGCCGACCGAATTCCCTCCAGACTGTAGCCCACGCTCTGGTTGAAGATGAAATCCGCCGCTTCCCCGCCCTCCCGCAGGCCGAATTCCCGGCCAAACAGGTGGAGCAGGAACCAGGCCTTCACATATTCCTCAAACGCCTGTTCCACGGTGAGTTCCGTGGACCACTCCACATTGTAGCCCTCGTCGGCGGCGTTGATACAGGGCCGGGCCACACATTTCCGCAGTTCCTCCCCGTCCATGGTCTGCACGGTTTTGAGCTCGAAGAACCGCCCCCCCGCAAGGTAGGCCGCCAGGATGTTCTGCGCCATCTGTGTGTGGGGCCCCGCAGCAGGCCCAATGGGGGATGAAATCTCCGTGCCCAGGAGGGATGTCCTTTTACCCCCCGTATTTTTGTAAAACCTATCCTCCCGAATACCGAAAACAGAGCCGCTGCGGGTATATTCACACTGAATCCATTGAATCAAATCCTCAAAGGACAGCGGGCGCATGATCTCACTCATAAAAACCTCCCAAGTAAGGCAGCTTAATTATACCAAGTTTTTTGCGATTTGTGTGAAAAAAAATAAAAAAATCGGTATAATCCATTGCATATTTTTTATAATCGTGGTATATTAAATAGTATAATTATGAGCTTGTAATTTTTATAAAGCCTTTGGGGAGTTTTTTGCGATGGGAACTATCGGTATTATTTTTTTGGCGGCCTTTGTTATTATCTGCGTACTGCTCATCAGCATTGTGCTGATACAGAATGAAGAAGGGGGTATGGGCGGGCTGTTCGGCAGCTCCGCCTCTGCGGCCTTCGGTTCGCGCTCCGGCAATGTTTTGACTAGAACCACCTATTCGCTGGTGGCGCTCTTTTTTGTTACCTCCTTCATTCTCGCGTTTTTGACCCGTGTGCCGGCGGCCCGTCAGCTTGACCCGTCGGTGCTGGAAACTACCGGCGCGGAACAGGAGGGCAAGTCTTGGCTCGATGATGCCGCGCCTGAAGAAGCCGCGCCCGCTGCGGCCCAGGCAGCGGGGGCTGGGGAAGCCGCTCCGGACAGTGGGGCGGGTAAGTAAAAAAACAATGCAGGAAAATGATGTTATAAACCGCCTGCTCGAACGGGAACATCGGGCCTTTGAGATATTGCTCGAATCTCAGGCGGAGGCCAGCCGAAGGATTACCAGAACGCGCGCGGAGGCGGAAGAGACCTTCAAAAGCCGTTATGAAACCCTGATAGCGGGTCTTGAATCGGAATACCGGGCCGCTAGGGAACGCCTTGAGCGGACGCACCAAACGCAAACCGCTGAGTACTGCGGTAGGCTTGAGTCCCTTGAGGCGGATACGGGTTCTTTTAATACACTGCTGGGCGCTCTTTTTTAAGTGCGCGTCGAAAAACCCGGTTAGATTTTTCAAGGAGAATCATGGACAGATTTAGCGCCGATGCCTATGTGTACGCCAGGGCAAGCGAAATTCTCGCAAAATCCTTTGTGGGACCCCGGGTTGCCGCCTTGTTTGAAGTCCGCACCCTCCAGGAATTGTGGGCGCTGCTGTTTACCGAGGATGCGCCGATGCTTCCGGAGGTGCTTTTTGCCCGTGCCCTGGAAGTGGCGGCGGTGAATAAATTTGTCCGGGACTACATCACCCTCCTGAGTGCTTATTCCAAGCCGGGTGCCCTGATCACCGGCCTGATTCGCTCCTTCGATTACGACAACCTGAAGATGATGGCCGCCGCCGCCGGAAACGCCGATTCCGACCTTAAGCCGGGGCAAGGCATTGACCCAGGGCGCGGCCCAAGGTACAGTCTGGGGCAGGGCCTGCAAATTATTGATATATCGCCCTACGCCATGCTCAACTACACGGCCTGGCCGGACATCGCCCGGGTTACCAGGGGATCACCGGTGAGCTGGTACGACCGCATCCCCGCGCCCCAGGAACAGCAAGCCCTGGACGAGCGCCTGGACAAGCAGTGGACATCGGACCTGTGGCGGGCGCTGCAAAAATCACCGAAAAAAGACCGGGAGGCCGTCGAGGATATGGTAAAACGGTACATCGTGGAGACTAATATCCTGTGGGCCATCCGGCTGAAGGTGTATTTCGAGTTTTCTCCGGAGGAAATTCTTCCCCGCCTGGCCTATTCGGGAGATAAAATCGATCCCAATGACCCCTTGGCCCGGGAGGCGGCGCGTATCCTGGACTATCCGATAAATTCCTATGCTGCCTGGGAAAAATGGCGCTACGCCGGTATGCTCAATCCCCACAGCAGCGACGTCCCCTGGACCATCGACCCCGGTTGGATGAGCCGTTCTTTCCGGCGGAACACCCAGCATACCCTGATACACATATTCCACCAGCAGCCTTTCACCGATGCGGTGTTGGGGGCATGGTTTTTTATCAAGCGATATGAGCTGAATTGTATCCGGACGGTAACCGAAAGCCTGCGCCTGAACGTGGGTCATCAGGAAGCCCGGGAATTTGCGGGGGTATGAGGGATGGCACGAACCGCGAAGATGCAGTTTATCGAACTGCTGGTGATGAAGGACGACATAAGCCGGGTAATCGAATACCTGGGCAAGCAAGGCTGTTTCGCCTTCCAGTCAGACTCCGTCGCTCAGTCACTGAACAAGGTGCACAGCTCCGCTCCTATCGACGCCATGCACCAACTGGATTCCGGCTTCGGAGAGGAGTTCGACCATCTGGTGGAAGCAAAAGAAATCTTCCAGCGCCTCCAGGAAGCCAGGGCGTATCTGAACATTCCGGAACCCGCCGGGCTGACCGCATCGACGGGGCTGCCCTCCGAGCGGGACTACAGGGACACCCGGAAGATGATCTCCGTAACCGAGCAGTTCAAGCGTGAAGAGTCGGAGCTGGAGCAAGCCCACAAACGCATGGAAAGCGCCTATCGGGAGGCCTTGGCCTTTTCCAACCTTCAGGTGCCGTACTCCGAGCTGGATCAGGTATCGTTCCTGTCCATCCGAATCGGCAGGGTGGACCCGGAAAGGCTGGAAAATCTCAAATTTGCCGTGGGTGAGCACGGAGCAATCGTGGCCCTGGGGGAAGACAAGTCCCGGATTATCGCCGTGTCGTCCAAAAAAGGCCGATTTTCCCTGGACACGGAGCTCAAAAAAGCGGGTTTTGTACCGATAGAAATAGCCAAAGATTTCCAGGGGATCCCCGCAGAAGCCCTGGACCGGCTCCGGCAGCAAACCGCAAAGGCGCAGGAAGCATTTGAGCAGGTCACGGCGGCGCGCAGGAAATTCGCTGAAACCCACGGTTTTATCTTCCAGCATCTGCTGTGCAATTTTTCCGTGGCCACCCAGGTCCTGGCGGTGCAGGAAAACCTGGAATCCACCATGCTGGTGTACCGGATCACCGGCTGGGTTCCCGAGCGGGACGCCACGGCCACGGTGCGGGAAATCGACGATCTGGCGGAAGGGCGGGTGGCCATCAGGCTGTACAAGCCCGATGAGGTGCCGGGGGTACAGGAGGGCGTTGAGCAGGTGCCGGTAAAGCTGAACCACGGGGAATTCGTGGGGAGCTTTGAGCG
>JAITMZ010000073.1 GCA_031290725.1 Spirochaetaceae bacterium | reverse complement strand
TACCCTAACTTACGCCATGTGCGTAGAGGAACTGTCCAGGGTGTGCGGTACCACCGGCGTTATCGTCTCGGCGCACACATCATTGTGCTGCGACCCAATCGGTCACTACGGCACCCCGGAACAGAAGAAGAAATATCTGGTTCCCCTGGCAAAGGGCGAAAAGCTGGGCGCCTTCGGTCTGACCGAACCCGGCGCAGGTTCGGACGCTTCCGGACAGCAGACCGTGGCTGTTCTTGACGGCGATCACTGGGTACTCAACGGCACCAAGGTGTTTATCACCAATGCCGGCGAGGCTGATGTGTATGTGATCATGGCCATGACCAACAAGGCCCTGGGAAACAAGGGTATTTCCGCGTTCATCGTGGAAAAGGAATTTCCCGGATTTACGGTGGGCAAAAAAGAACACAAGATGGGTATCAGGGGTTCCAGTACCTGCGAATTGATTTTTCAGGACTGCATCGTTCCCAAGGAAAACCTGCTTGGTGAAGTTGGCAAGGGCTTTTCGGTTGCCATGCACACTCTGGACGGCGGGCGCATAGGTATCGCGGCCCAAGCACTGGGGATAGCCCAGGGCGCGCTGGACGAGACCGTGAAGTACGTCAAGGAACGCAAGCAGTTTGGAAAGGCTATCGGCAGCTTCCAGAACACCCAGTTCCAGGTTGCCGACATGAAGTCCCGGGTCGAGGCTGCCCGCCTTTTGGTCTACAATGCGGCCTGCATGAAGCAGAAGGCGGTGGCGGCCCACGAGAAGGGCGCGCCGGATGTTCGGTTCGGTCTGGAGTCGGCGATGGCGAAGCTGTTCGCGGCCGAAACGGCGATGGCGGTAACTACCAAATGCGTACAGCTTTACGGCGGTTACGGCTATACCCGGGATTATCCGGTGGAACGCATGATGCGCGACGCCAAGATTACCGAGATTTACGAAGGCACCAGCGAAGTGCAGCGCATGGTTATCGCCGCTTCCTGCGGGTTGAAATAAGGAGAATGGAATATGAATATTATCGTTTGTATCAAGCAGGTTCCTGATACCACTGCGGCGGGCAACGCGACTCTTGACCCCAAAACCGGCCGTCTGATGCGGGAACTTTTGCCCACCATCATGAACTATGACGACAAGGCGGGTCTGGAAGCGGCGCTCCGCCTGAAAGACAAGTACGGTGCCAATGTCACCATCGTGAGCATGGGGCCGCCGATGGCCCACGAGGTGCTTGTTGAAGCGCTGGCCATGGGAGCGGACGACGGCTACCTTATGACCGACCGGGCATTCGGCGGTTCGGACACATTAGCCACCAGTACGATCATCGCCATGGGCATCAAGAAGATCGCTGCGGACAAGGGCCTCAAGAACGGCTTTGACCTGATCATTGCGGGACGGCAGGCTATCGACGGCGACACCGCCCAGGTGGGGCCGCAAATCGCCGAGCATCTGGGGCTGCAAAACATCAGTTACGCCGAGGAAATCGAAATCAAGGGCGACGTGATCAAAGTGAAGCGCCAGTATGAGGACCGGTATCACATCCTGGAGATGAAGCTGCCCTGCTTAATTACGGCTCTGGCGGAGCTTGCCGAGCCGCGCTACATGACCGTGGGCAGAATCTTTGACGTCTGGCATTCGCCGGAAATCAAGACCATTTCACGGGCGGACATGGGGGACTTTATCAAGGACGAGGAAATCGGGCTTACCGGTTCGCCCACCAAAGTCGCCAAGTCTTTTCCCAAGCAATTGAAAGGGCAGGGGACCACCATCAACAAGCCCACGGAAGAATCCGTGCAGTTTATCATTGACAGCCTCAAACAAAAGTTTGTGCTGTAGCGGAAGGAGATGAATATGAATATCAACAAAGCTGATTACAAGGGCGTATTCGTTTTCGCCCAGCAGGTTGACAATAAGATCGCCGCAGTTGCCTACGAACTGGTGAGCGAAGGGCGGCGCCTGGCGGAACGTCTGGCAGACAAGACCGTGACCGCCGTGCTTTTGGGCTACAAGGTGGAGTCCCTGGCGGACCGTCTGGCGGAATACGGCGCGGACAGCGTGATTGTGGTGGACGACCCCGCGCTGGAAGTCTACAAGACCGAACCTTACGCCGCAGCCATGGTGAAGGTGCTGCAGGCGAAAAAGCCTGAGATCATGCTCTTCGGTGCCAGCGCCATCGGCCGTGATATGGCCCCCCGCGTTTCGGCGCGCATCGGGACCGGTTTGGTGGCGGATTGTACCAAGCTGGAAATCCAGGACCCCGCAAACCCCGAACCCGGGGACAAGTACGGCGATCAGGTGCTTCTCCGCATGACCCGCCCGGCTTTTGGCGGCAATGTGATGGCCACCATCCGCAGCCCAGACCATAGGCCGCAGATCGCCACGGTTCGTCCCGGCGTGATGCGTTTGGTGGAGAAAAAGGCGGGAGCCAAGGCAAAAATCGAGAAGTTCTCTGTGGAGGGCCTCAAAGCAAAGGCCGACGCGGTGAAGATTCTGGATACTATCATGAAAAAATCCACCCGCATGGATATCTCGGACGCCAAAATACTGGTGTCCGGCGGGCGCGGGATGGGCGGGTCCGACTATCGTATTTTGGAGGATTTTGCATCCTGCTTCCCTAACGCTACCATTTCAGCCAGCCGCGCCGCGGTTGACGCGGGTTGGCAGCCCAAAGACCGGCAGGTGGGGCAGACCGGAAAGACCGTGCGGCCCCACGTGTATTTTGCCTGCGGTATTTCCGGCGCCATCCAGCACCTTGCGGGCATGGAAGAATCGGACATTATCATTGCCATCAACAAGAATCCCGACGCGCCCATCTTTCAGGTGGCGGACTATGGGGTGGTGGGCGATTTGTTCAAGGTGGTGCCGCTGCTGACCAAAGAGATTAAGTCAATCATGGCGGAAAAAGCCAAGTAAGGTCATATCGCCGAAACCGAAGGCCCCCACAAGCAGTGTGTGGGCCTTTTTTGCTCCCCCCGGGGAAAAACCCTCACACGGAGGGGCGGAGGCGCAGAAAGGGAGGCGTTTGTCAAAGAGTTTGCGCAGCAAACTCATTCAAACCTACTGGTTTGACTTGCATTAGAGTTTTATACGCTGCCTCGCTCGCACCTACGGTACCGACAAGGCACATCCACTCGGCTTCTGCGGCGATTTCGTCACCCACGAAGGCAGTTCCCGCCTGCTTGATCATCCGTGGGGAAACCCGAAGGTTCCGAATCTCCAGACGTACCGTGTCGCTGGGGCGTACCGGGCGGCGGAACTTTACCTTGTCCACCGTGGCCAAAAAAAAGAGCGCCCCCGCACCGAATATGCCACGGCTCGCCAAAGAAGCGCCTCCGGCCTGGGCAAGGGTCTCCACCAAAATTACGCCGGGTACCACCGGATAGCCGGGAAAATGGCCGGGGAAAAAAAATTCGTCATGCCGGAAAGTTTTCAGGCATACGCTTTCGGCCTCATTGGCGCTCACAATTTCGTCCACAAACAAAAAAGGCTTCCGGTGAGGGAGCAGGGATCCCATGTCTTTTATATTTTTCATATAAATCTCCTTTTATTCACGGCAAGAGTTTCATATCTCCCCGCCCCTTTTGGGGCAAAAAAAGAGTATAAAACCGAGACCGATTCCTCGAAAAAAAACATGCCAAGCTGCTTGCGGCGAGGTATGTTATTCTCAAGATGTATACTTTAGCGCACAAAAACGCCTTGTCATTACACTTTTGTAGACAGCTTAAGACCAAATTTGATTCCGTACAATGGTCTGGGTGCGCTCATAGCCCACAGACACCGTATCTACCGGCGTTTCGGTGAATTCTTCGATAAACTCGATATAATTCTTTGCGGCCTGGGGCAGTTCTTTGAAAGTGTGCGTACCGGTGACAGGGGTTTTCCAGCCGGGGAATTTTCGAAGCACAGGCTTGGCCGCAGTGAGATCGGCGATGGACCCGGGGAAATCGGTCACCCGTTTCCCGGCGATGTCGTAGGCCACACAAACCTCCACTTCATCCAGGGTGTCGTAAACATCCAGATGCGTGAGGACCAGCGCGTCCAGGGAGTTTACCCGGCAGGCGTAGCGCAGAGCCACCAGATCAAGACTGCCGCACCGTCTGGCCCGGCCTGTGGTGACGCCGTATTCCCGGCCTGTGTCCCGCACGAACTGATACAGGGCGCTCTGGCTTTTCTGGTCAAATTCGGTGGGCAGGGGACCGTTCCCCACCCTGGTGGTGTAGGCCTTGCACACCCCCAGCACCTTGTCCAGCGCCCGCGGCCCGACGCCGCTCCCCGACGCCGCCCCCGCCGCCGAGGACAGCCCCGAAGACACGTAGGGATAGGTGCCGGAATCGATATCCAGGAGGCTTCCCTGGGCGCCCTCGAAGAGCACGTTCTTTCCCCGGAGGCGATACAGTTCCGCAGCCATGTCGGTCTTCATGGCCAGGAGTCGGTCCCGGTATTGGTCCAAAAAGGCGGTATCCCCGGTCTCCAGGTTCCCCAGAGCTTCACCGTTGTCCAAGTCTGCCAGACGCACGCCCACCCGCTCGCTCTTCAGCGCGTAGGCCACCCCGATGCCCCGCCCGGTGGTGCCGATGGGCTTTTTCCGAACAGCATCGCGGTCCACGTCGATTTTTCGGTAGCGCGGCAGCACCAAATGCGCCCGGTCGGAGATAAACACCCGTCCTTGCCAGTCAATGCCCCGTTCCTCCAGCAACCTGAGTTCCTCAAAGAGGGCCTGCGGGTCAATCACCATGCCGCCCCCAAGAAACACCTGTTTTCCCGGATACAGAATCCCCGATGGAATCAGATGCAGGGCGTATTCCCTGCGGTCGATCACGATGGTGTGCCCTGCGTTGGCTCCTCCGGCATAGCGTACGATTGCTTCCGCATCGCCGGCGAGAAAGTCCACGATTTTGCCCTTGCCTTCGTCGCCCCACTGGGCGCCGATAATTACTATATTCATGGAAAAAGTATAACACAAAGGGAAAAAACTGACAAGCGCTCATTCGTGACTGCCAGCAATTCGCAATTCAAGAAGAAATTTTACCGCGAAGTCGGAAAAGTCAAATAAGGAAAAGAAAAACTAGTGGTTTACCCCCTAAAAACTGACGCCTTCAATTGCGAATTGCTGCTTGGCTGTATTAGAGATTGATATACTTTTTCGCGTATTGCTTGGGCGAAATTCCCGTGAGCGCTCCAAAAGTACGGATAAAATGAGCGTTATTCCGAAATCCCACCCGTTCGCTCACTTCCTGTACCCGGAACCCCTGACGAAGCAGTTCACGGGCCTTCAGGATGCGGCAATTGATGATGTAGTCCATGATGGTCAATCCCGTGGTGTTTTTGAAGCGGTGGCACATATAGTATTTGCTGATAAAAAAGCGAGCCGCCAGGGAATCCAGGGAAATCGGGGCGCTTACGTTAGTCTGAATATAGTGCAGTATGGGGGAGACCTGGGAAAGCGCCGGAGTTTGCAGCTTTTCTTCCGACTCGGTGACGGAGAAGGCGGATATCACAGAGGTAACCACATCGACCAAAAGCATGGTTTTACGGATATCCGCACAAAAACCGGTCTCCGTGGGCCGGTCAAGCTCCTTCAGCTTCCCCACCAGAATTTCCGTCTGCGCTTTATCCAGCACTGTACATCGTACCGGCGCTTTCCGAATAAACCCCAAAATGTCGCTGTACTTTGTGGAAAAATACCGGAGCGTTTCAGAGGATATGTGCAACACATAGCGCGCATAGGGGGATCGGGCGATACTTTTGTGTATCGTGACCTCATTGAATAAAAACAGGGAATTCTCGTTAATGGGATAGAGTTCATTTTCAATGAAAAACTCACCGCCCGAGGATAGCGACAGAAGGATTTCGATATCCTCATGAAAATGAGGTTTATTCATGCGCCAATCCGTGTCCCGGTTCAGCGAAAGATGATATTTTGGCTGTACCATACCAGCAAACCTTTCCTTTATAAGACACTTCTAAAAATATCAGTTTTTTGAAGTGTCTCATAGATGACTGCTAGTATAATACTCTAAAATAGAAAAAAAGTCAAGGCTTTTCCTTGCTTTTATTTTAAAAATGTGCTATACTACGCATATTATGGATGGATTGTCTTTATTTGATAAATACGGATATTTGGCAAAGGAGCTCGAGAATATCACCCAGGTCGGCGACGTTATTACCGCCGCCAATGTGTTTCAGGAAGCGAATCCCGGCTGCCGGAAAATTGTAGACAGGATGGTGGCGGACAATTTACTTCCTGGCTCGCGGCTTGAGGGGCGCGGGCATTTTGAAAATTTTTTTGATCAGGTGAACCGGGGTCGACACGGCTTGATCCTCATGGAGCATTACAGCACCGTGGACCTGCCGATTCTCTGTTATCTTCTGGACACGGAGTTTGCTTCCGTGGATCCCACGCTGTCCAGACGGATCGTTTCCATGGCTGGCATGAAACTAAATGAAGAGAATCCCGCTATCCGGGTTTGGGCGGAGGGTTTTTCACGGATTGTGATTTATCCCAGCCGCACTCTTACCGCCATTTCCGACCCAGCGGTACTGGAAAGGGAAACCGCCCGGAGCAGAACCATCAATACCGCGGCCGTGCGCGCCTTGGACAG
>JAITMZ010000057.1 GCA_031290725.1 Spirochaetaceae bacterium | reverse complement strand
CGCCCGCCCGCTCCCCTCCCCAGAAACCGTGCAGCGCTTATAGTAGGCGCGGAATCCCAGGCGCTAGAATCCCAGGCTTGTCATTTTTGCTACCATTTGATACATTATGGATGAGGTATTTTTAATGAAAAATCGAATCGATAGAATCTACAACGATGACGAGGAAACCCCTCCGGAAAAAATCCCCCGGGTGGAGATGCCCGACCCGCTGGTTTCCAAGTTTATGAAAACCCGGCAAATTTTGCTGGCCGGGGAGGTGAATAAGGATTTGTCGGAAAAAATCGTACGGCAGCTCCTGGTGCTGGAATCGGAATCAAAAAAGCCGATACATCTATTCATCGACTCCCCTGGGGGTGACGTGGACGCGGGTTACGCGATTTTTGACATGATCCGTTTTATCGGCGCATCGGTGTGGACCATCGGCATGGGACTGGTGGCCAGCGCGGGGGCTTTGATCCTGCTGGCAGCCCCACGGGAGCGCCGGATTGCCCTGCCCAACAGCCATTACCTGATACACCAACCCTTGGGTGGGTACAAAGGCGTGGCCACGGACATCGAGATCCACGCCCTAGAGATCGAAAAGATGAGGAAGAAGATCAACGTCCTCATCGCGGCGGAAACCGGCAAGCCCCTGGAGGTGGTGGAAAAGGACACCGACCGGGATCATTGGCTCAACGCCGCCGAGGCCATGGAGTACGGCTTGGTGAGCCGGATCGCCGAAAAACGGGCCGACTTGGGCTAGGGGGAAATATGACAGAACTGGTAACCTTTCCCACCGGCGATCTGGCGGTAAATACCTACTTCATCCCCCTGATCAAACCTTGCGGCAGCGGCCCTGTGCCGGTAATCGTGGCGGATCCGGGGGATTCGGGGGAGCAAATCGTGAAAGAACTGCGGACCCGCAACATGCGTGCAGTAGCGGTGGCCCTGACCCACCGGCACTTCGACCACGTGCTGGGGCTGGCTGCGGTGTGCGGCGCCTTTCCGGGGATTCCCGTAGGGATTCACCCGGCGGACAAGAACGGCTTCGGACCCGACATGGATCAGGCGTTTCTTACGGAGATGCGCCTCTACGGCATCGCCGGCTTGGGGGAAGCCATGCAGGGGCTGCCCGCGCCGGACGTACTGCTGGGTGAAGGGGCCGCCTTGGACAAGCTGATCCCCCAGGAGACACCGGAACTGCGCGCCGCCGCCGCGCTCTGGCGGACACTGCACACCCCCGGGCACACCCCCGGTTCGGTGTGCTTCTACAACCAGACGGAAAACCTGCTGCTCTCCGGGGACACCCTGTTCCGGGGCACTTGGGGTCGTACCGACCTGACCGGCGGCAGCGAAAAGGACATGCGGGCAAGCCTGAAACGGCTGTTTGAGCTACCGGACAACACCCGGGTTTTCACCGGCCACGAAGCCTACGGGTTCAGTCTGGCTATGGACAAGTATTAGGGTATCGTCCCTGGGATACGCTGAAAAACGAGGGATTTTTACCGCACGGTTGAAAAGCCGCTGGCACAACGAAGGCCTGTCAAGGCCGGGGTTTCCAGCGAAAAGTTTATAGGGAACCAAATTTATCAATATCGTTTATGAACGATTTTTGTGAACGGCGTTTGTAAATATCGCTTATAAATACGAGGAGCAGAATGAATATCGACAAATGCGAGGTGGTCATCGGGGTGGAAATCCACTGCCAGTTGCTCACCAAAACCAAGGCTTTCTGCGCCTGCGAAAATCGCTATGGCGGGTTACCGGACTCCCGGGTGTGTCCGGTGTGTCTGGGGCTTCCGGGGGCCATGCCGCGGGTAAGCCGGGACTACGTGGAACTGGGGGCCGCGGCGGGACTGGCCTTGAACTGCGCCATCGCCGGGTACACCAAGTTTGACCGGAAACACTACTTTTATCCCGACCTGTCCAAGGGCTACCAGATCACCCAGTACGATATTCCCCTGTGTGCCGGCGGCTTTGTGGACTTGGCGATGGCGAAACTGCCGGAAAGCCAGCGTCCCGGAGGCAGAAATTTCCGTCCGGCAAACTTTGACGGCGAAACCTGCGTAGTCCCGGGGGATGGGGATTCAGGCGGCGGAGATGCGTACCGCAGGATTCGGGTGGAGCGGATTCACCTGGAGGAGGACGCGGGGAAAAGCCTGCACCTGGAGGGCAACCACAGCTACATCGACTACAATCGCTGCGGATCGCCGCTTATCGAGATCGTCACCAGGCCGGACATCGCGTCGGCGGAGGAGGCGGCGTTATTCATGCAGACCGTACAGGAAATCCTTCGCTACGTGGGAGTCACCGCAGGCAACCTGGAGGAAGGGAACATGCGCTGCGACGTAAACATCAACTTGGCGCTCCATGAGGGCGGCACGGTGCATCATACCCCCATTTCGGAGATCAAAAACCTCAATTCTTTTCGGTCAATCCGGGATGCCTGCGCCTATGAGACCGCCCGGCAGACCGCCGAGTATGAGCGGAACCCCGTGCCCTTTGTGGCGGGTTACAAAAATACCCTGGGCTGGGACGAGGTCAAGGGAGTTACGGTGGCTCAGCGCACCAAAAATTCCTTTGTAGACTACCGCTTTGTGGTAGAGCCGGACATCAAGCCTTTTTTTGTGTCCCAAGAGTTTATCCAAAAGGCGAAAGGCCGGGTTGGAGAGCTTCCTGAAGCGAAGCGCCTTCGGTTTAAGCGGGACTACGGCTTGAGCGGCTTTGATGCGGATACCCTCACCACAAGCCGCGCCCTGTCGCGGTGGTTTGAACAGGCGGCAAAGGACGCCAAGGAACCCAAAAAGGCTGCCAACTGGATTTTGGCGGAATTATTGGCGGTGTTGAACCAGCGCAATATCCCTATCGACGAAATTAACATCACTCCGGCGCACATTGCGGGGTTGGCCAATGCGGTGAGCGACGGGGTCATCACCAGCAGGCAGGCAAAGGACGTGTTTACGGCGATGCTGGAGACCGGGGCACTGCCGGCGGACATCATCCGGGAGCGCGGGATGGCGCAGGAGAGCGACGCCGGGGCAATCGTGGGCTGCGTGGAGGCGGTTCTGGATGAGAATCCCGGGCCGGTGGCGAGCTACCATGCGGGGAAAACCAACGTGCTGGGATGGCTCATGGGGCAGGTAATGCAAAAATCCGGGGGAAAGGCCAACCCCAAAGCGGCCACAGAGATGCTGCGGGAAAAACTAGGGACGCACTAATTAACGAGGAATTTTTTTCCGCGATAACAAAAATTTATCCGGTATTCAGCGCTTATATATAGAAGCAAAACGCAAAATATGATACGCTGATAAATGAGGTTGATGTGAATATATCCGAGTTGTCGGTACGGAAACCGGTGACCATCACCATGGTGTACGTGCTCGTTTGTGTTATCGCTGCGGTGTTTGTGCCGCGCCTGGGGGTCGCCCTGTATCCCGACGCCACCCGCCCGGTGGTCTCCGTGATGACCACCTACGAAAACGTGGGGCCCGACGAGATCGACAAAACCGTCACCAAGGTGATCGTGAACCAGCTCCGCCGGGTGCCGGACCTGCAAGAAATCACCTCCACGTCGTCCAATGGCCGGAGCGTGGTACGCCTCAACTTTTCCTACAAAAAAAACATCGACGAGGCGATAAACGACATCAACTCGGCGCTCACCCGGGTGCTGAACGCCCTGCCGGACAACTGCGGCACCCCCTCGGTGATGAAGTTCGACAACAACGCCCGGCCCATCATGTTTCTGGCCCTGGTGGGGGACATGAGCCTGGAGGATCTGAAGACCGAGGCGGAGGACACGGTGCAGCCCCTGCTGGAACGGGTGGGCGGCGTGGCCTCTGCGGACGTGTGGGGCGGAGCGGATATGAAAATCCGGGTGGACGTGAACAACAACCGTCTGGAGGCCTATGGGATCACCCTTACCACGGTGATGAGCGCCTTGGCGGCCCGAAACGTGCAGGTGTCAAACGGTACCATCACCCAGGAAACCATGGACTACGAGATCATCACCGATGAATACTTCAAGACCCTGGACGACATTCGCAACACCATCATCACCACCGCCGCGGACAGTACCGCCACGGTGCGCCTGGACGACGTTGCCACGGTGTACGAATACGCCCCAAAAAATACCCGCCGGGTGTATATCAACGGCGAGCCGGGGATATACATCGCCATCACCAACGAATCCGGGAGCAACCCCTCGTCCATTTCCAAGGCAGTGCACCGGGCGTTGCCGGAGATCGACGCCAACCTGCCCCGGGGAGTGAAAGTTGAGGTCATCAGCGATGACACTTCTTTGATCGACTCCACTATGAACGAGGTCTACTCGGCGGGTCTCCAGGGCATCCTGTTGACCATGCTGGTGATATTCCTATTTTTGCGGAATTTCAAAATTTCGCTGATCATCGGTTTTTGTATTCCCATTTCCATCCTGGTGACTCTGATGGTGATGTCCATGATGGAGCTCACCATCAACCTGATGACCATGTCGGGCTTGATTCTGGGGATGGGCATGACCGTGGACTCGTCCATTGTGATCATCGAAAACATCAATAAGCGGCGGAGCTGGGGAGAAAAATCCGCCGTCGCCGCGGTGCTGGGAAGCCGGAACATGATTCTGGCGATCATGGCGTCGTCCCTCACCACCATCTGCGTGTTTGTGCCAATTCTGATTTACCGTGCCGACCTGGAGATGTACGGCCAGATGTTTCAGGAGGTGGTGATCACCGTGGTGGTGTCCCTGGTGGCGTCGCTGATCGTGTCGGTGACCCTGGTGCCGGCGCTGTGCGGGAGCATTCTGCATATCAACACCCGCACCCAGAAGCCCATCAAAAATCCCGTGATCGCCGCATTGGACAACCTGTTCGTCCGGGCCATCGGGGGTCTGGAAATCGGCTATGCCCGGGTGCTCCGGTTTTGCCTGAAAAACCGGCTTTTAGTGCTGGCCTTGGCGTATTCGGTCTTTGTGATTGCGATGCAGCAGTTCGGCTCTATGGGCATGAACCTGACCCCGCCTTCCAACACCGACGAGCAGATGAACGTGACCATCACCCTCCCCACGGGAACCAACACGGAACTGGTACGGAAATACCTGTTTGATTTCCAGGACATCATTCTTAAGGAGATGCCCCGGGAGGCCTACAAAACCATCGTACTGAACACCGGCACTAGCAATTCCGGGTCAATTCAGATCAACCTGCCAAAACTGAAGGACCAAACCATGAATCCCGCGGAAATACGGCAGCGGCTGGTGCCCTACGTGCAGGCCTGGAGCGACGTACGAATCGTTTTTACCGCAGGCCGGGGCCCCAGCCGCACCGCCAGCAGCATCACTATCGACCTGATCTCCGACGACGCCGATGGCGCTTCACAGGTGGCAAACCAGATCGTCGCCTTGATCAAGGCCCGGGTACCCCGGCTCACCGACGCGGACACGGACATGGAAAACGGCAGCCCCCGGTATGAAATTTTTGTAAACACCGACGCCGCCGCTGCTGCCGGGGTGAGCGTGAACACCATCTCGTCGATACTGAAAACC
>JAITMZ010000138.1 GCA_031290725.1 Spirochaetaceae bacterium | reverse complement strand
ATCGGCGACGTCCTGGTCATCAGGGGCCACGGCCTCAAAGTGGAGGGCGATGACGCCGGTGTCGGCGTCTACTTTACGGGCGCCACCGCGGTGCGGATCAAGTGCAAGCGTATCGTGGTGAACGAGCCCAAGACGCTCAAGGTGATCGTGCCCGCGCTTACCGCCGGGATGGACTACAACCTGGAAGTGGTAACGCGGAGTCCGGTGAAGGGCGGCGGCACAACACTCAGGAACCCCCGTGTGGTAGAGGCTGACTTCACGCTAAAGGCGGAAGCGCCGTCCGCATAAGGCTTGGACCGGATGCCCGGTAGGGCGTTATTACCGGGTCCGGTAGATGCCTATTACCGGGTGCGGTAGAGGCTTATTACCGTGTCCGGTAGAGGCTTGTTACCGGGTCCGGTAGAGGCTTATTACCGGGTCCGGTAGAGGCTTATTACCGGGTGCGGTAGAGGCTTATCGCAGGGTGCGGTAGAGGCTTATCGCAGGGTGCTGACCAAATCAGCCGTATTCCCCGAAAAGGGGCCTCTGGTGCGGTAGAATGAGGAGTGGTGTTTTGAAATTTGCATATTTATACAATAAGCGCATCCAGGGCCTCCGCGAAAGCCTGGTCCGCCTCCGCCGCAGGCACCCGTTTGACCACTGCTCCGTGCCGGAAAATTACCGCCGTGCCTCCCCCACCGGTAATGCCGATGTCCGCGTGCTTTGCCTCGCCGGGGCCGTTCACCGGGCAGCCCATCACCGCCACCGTAATGTCCGCCTTCAAACCGTAAAGCCGGCGCTCCCACCGCTCCATGAAACCGTGCACGTCGAAACCTTCCCGGCCGCAGCGGGGGCAGGACACCAGGGTCACTCCGCCGGTTCGCTTTCCCGCTTCCTGCAGCATTGCCCGCCCGGCGATCACCTCGTTCTCCGGGGATGACGACAGACTCACCCGCACCGTATCGCCGATCCCTTCGTTCAACAGCGTACAGATCGCCCAGGTGCTCCGGACGATGCCGCCGATCAACGGCCCCGCCTCGGTGACCCCAATGTGCAGGGGGATGTCTGACCGGGAGGAAAAAAGCCGGGCAGCCCGCACCGTCTCCTCACCGCCGGAAGCTTTTATGGACACAATTATCTCTTGAAAGTTCAGCGCGTCCAGGGCCGCTGCTTCACGGAGAGCCGTCTCTACCAGCGCTTCCGCCCGGTCGAGGTCCCCTCCCTGCACCCGAACCGCCACGTCCGCCGGTAAGCTCCCGGTGTTCACCCCGATGCGGATGGGCACCCCCTTTTCCCTGCACCGCTCCGCCACCGCCCGCACCCGTTCCGCCGAGCCGATGTTGCCGGGATTGATGCGGATCTTGGCCACGTCACCCTCCAGGCAGCGCAGGGCCAGGCGATAATCGAAGTGGATGTCCGCCACCACCGGCAGGGAACTTCCTCCGGCGATTTTGTTGAGGGCATCGGCGCTGGGCATATCCGGGACAGCGAAACGCACCACGCCGCACCCTAACTGTGCCAGCGAGTCTATCCGGGCCAGCACAGCGGTGAGGGCGGCCTGGTCGGTCAGCACCGGGACGATGCCTTCTTTCCACATGGTCTGAAGCGACACCGGCGCCCCCCCACCGATGTCTATCCGGCGGTTCTTCCCCGCTCCCCCCAGGGACACCCTGCGGGTCCGCACTGCCTTATGTTCACTCATGGGAATATGATACCACAATGGGGCCCCAAAATCTCCGCCCGGGATTCCGCGCCTGCAGTAAGCGCTGAACGGTGGTTAAGGGAGGCTGGCGGGGCGGCGGTCATAGCGATGTGCGGCCCCGGAAGCTGCGGGACAGGGTAAGCCGGTCCGCGTATTCCAGGTCACCCCCTACCGGCAGCCCGGACGCCAGACGGGTGACGCGCACGCCGGTATCCGCCAGAACTTGACGTATGTAAAACGCCGTGGTGTCCCCCTCCACGGTGGGATTGGTGGCCAATATCACCTCGGAGAAGCCCCCTTCCCGCACCCGGCTCACCAGACGGGGGATGCCCAGTGAGTCCGGCCCCACGCCGTCCAACGGTGCGATCAACCCTCCCAGCACGTGGAATAGTCCCGCGTATTCCCGGGACGCCTCAATGATAGCCACGTCCTGGGGCTGCTCCACCACGCACAGAAGGGTCTTTTCCCGGGATGGGTCGCTGCAGATGGGGCATGGGTCGGCCTCGGTGTAGGCTCCACAGACCGAACAGGGGCGGATTCGTTCCTGCAGCGTGACGATCCGGTGGGCGAATTGCCGGAGAAAAACAGGGTCGGCCTTGAGCAGATAGGTGACGATCCGGGCGGCACTTTTTTTGCCTATCCCCGGAAAGCGCGAGAAAGATTCAACCAGTTCGTCCAGTGTGTTCATAATCCGTGCCGGTTACTCCGAAAAATTGGGCAGATTCATGCCCCCCAGCAGAGGACCCAGTTTAGCGCGCATCGCGTCCTGCACTTTTGCCATGGCGTCCGTGTGCGCCGCCACAATCAGGTCCTGCAGCATTTCAATGTCCCTGGGGTCCACCGCGATGGGGTCAAGTTCGATGTCGATCATTTCCAGCCGACCGTTCACCGTAACCCGCACAATGCCGCCCCCCGAATTGCCTGTGGCACTGATGTCTTTCAGTTTTTCCTGCACGACCTCGACCTGTTCCTTGATGGCCGAAGCATTCTTAAAAAAATCCATAGGGTTCATGTTCACTCCTTTTTACACCACGGTTCCCTTAAACATCCGGAGCACCATTTCCGCCTGGGGAAGCAGGGCATCATCCGGTGCAGCCACAGGGGGCGCACTTTTTTCACCGGCGGGCCGCACACACCGGGCCGCCACCTGCCTTCCCAGCAATGCCGACAAAATTTGGGAAACCGGCGCCCCATCCTTCCCCACCTGCTGGGCCAAAAACTCCGAGTCGGTCTCCATGCGAACCACGGCACCGTCAATCTGCCACGCCGAGGTTTTCGCCAGAGACGCCGCCGTCAGGTTCCGGTTGGTCCGGGAAAGCTCCTGGAGAGCCGCCGCCTTTAGCTCATCCGGAGATAAGTTCGGGTTTGCCGCCGGAGGAGGGGCGTCCACAGGGGAAGTGTTCGTCGACCGCCAGGGCCGGGTACCGGGGGTTTCGGGGGCACGCCCCCCCGGCGGCGGTACGTTTTGATCAGGAAATTCGCCTCCTGAAAACGACGCCGTATCCTGGCGCAGCGCCTTTTTCGCCTGCTCGATGGCCGCCCGCAGTTCCGGTGCCGACACCCAGGACGACAGGGTGCACAGCCGGGATACCCCCAACTCCACTTCGCTCCGGGGATTCAGGGAATAGCGCACGTCCCGGTAGAGGGTAAAAAACAACGACAGCGCCCGCTCGATGGCCCCGGCATTCCATGCGGCCAGCACCGCCGGAGAAAACCGCTCGCTTCCCTGCCCCAGAAGCGCCTCCCTGGTGACGCCGCTCCGGATGAACAACAGGGAACGCAGGTAATCCGCCATGTTTGATATGAACTGCTCGATGGAGACCCCGCCCTGGAAGATCTCATCCAGGGTTTGAAGCGCCTCCGAGGGCTTCCCCGCGGCGCACTGCTCGCTTAAACGGTTGAGCTGGTCGGTCCCCACCAGGCCCAGCTTGTCCCGAATCTTCTCGTAGGTGAGGTGACCGCCGGAGAAGGCCGCCACCTGGTCGAACAGGGTGTAGGCGTCCCGGATGCTCCCGGTGGCCTCCCGTGCGATCCAGTACAGCGCCTCGTCCTCCGTGCGGATACCCGCCTCCCCCGCCGCCTGGGCGAGCAAGTCCTTGATCTGCTCCACCGCCACCAGCCGGAAGTGGAACTGCTGGCACCGGCTCTTGATGGTGGCGGGCACCTTGTGCAGTTCCGTGGTGGCGAAGATGAAGACCACATAGGGCGGCGGCTCCTCGATGGTCTTGAGCAGCGCATTGAAGGCGCTGGTGGACAGCATGTGCACTTCATCAATGATGTATATCTTGTAGCGGCACGCGTTGGGCGGGAAAAGCACCTCGTCCCTGATTTGCCGTACGTCGTTCACGCTGTTGGTGGAGGCGCCGTCGATTTCAATCACGTCCAGGGAGGCGCCGCGGGTGATCTCCACGCAGGGATCGCACCTGAGGCAGGGCTTGTCTTCACCGGTGCAGTTCAGGGTTTTGGCGAGGATCCGCGCCGTGGAGGTTTTACCGCAGCCGCGGGGGCCGGAAAAGAGATACGCCTGGGCGATGTGTCCGGTGTGGACGGCGTTTTTTAGGGTGGCTGCCACAAAATCCTGTCCCACCAGATCCTCAAAGCGCTGGGGGCGGCGCCGTGTCGCGGTAACTTCGTATGACATGGAATGAGTATACGGGAAAAAATATAAAACGTCAAGGGCACCGTGGCGCCCTCAACCACCACCCAAAGACAACTGCCTGCGCGGTCTTCCGGGTTTTTGGTAGAGCTTCGGCCAGGTATCACTGGAGAGCATTCGGGCCCCAGTGAACGCGCTGGACTGGGAAGGGATGCCGCCCAAATTCCTCTCCATGTCCTCTGTGGGACATTCCTTTCCCTCAGAAGAAGGAGGTATCCCACGGAGAGCACGGAGGCACGGGGACGCGGAAGAGGAATAGAGAATAGAGAGGATTTGAGTTTGGAAGTTTTTTGATGCAGTGAAAAAGTTTCCCAGTCGCCTTTGTTTGGGGGCGGGACTGGCGAGAGACGCCGGGAAGGATGCCAGCCAAAGAGTTTCTTACCGCGAAGTCGAATAAGGAAAGAAAAAACTGGCTTTTATCTCTTCGACTTCTTCGACTTGGCGGTTAAATTCTTTTTATTCTTTGTAAATGAGAATTGCTGGAATCCCAGCGCGCCTCTTGCATTTTTTTAGCCGCTGTGGTATACTGGAAGCATGAACAAACTCTTGGCGTTGTGCCTGTTTTGCCTGGTCATTGCGGCCTGTAAATCAGTGCCCACAGAAGACAGCATCCCCGAAGACACCTCGGTGGCCGAACTGGTGCAGCTTGCCCAGACCAGCTACGACGGGGGAAATTCCGCCGCGTCGGAAGTGTATTATCGGGTGATCCAGAAGCGCTATTACGACGACCTGCCTGTCCGTTTGGCTGCGGAATTTGAAATCGCCCACATCAAGATTAAGCAAAAGAACTGGAGTGAGGCAAAACCGCTTTTGGAACAGGTGCTTTCCTATTATGAAGGCATGCAGGCCTACACCTTGCCGTCGGCGTATTACAAACTGACCCAGATTGACCTAAAAAAAATACCCCAATGATCGCTGTTTTCATCAATTGTACTACGGTTATCCTTGGTTCCCTGGTGGGCCTTTTGTTTGCCAAACGGATCAGCGCCGGAATGACCGATGTGGTGAAGACCGCGTGCGGGCTGGTGTCGTTGGTGTTGGGCATACAGATGGCATTGAACTACGGGAACATCGTGTACCTGGCCCTGGCGCTGATTTTGGGCGGCCTGATGGGCACCTGGATAGACATTGACCAAAAAATTCTGGATTTTGGCGGCATTTTGGAGCGTCTGGTGAGCGGCCACAAAAGCTCCGGCAGTTCGGGCATTTCCGGTGACGCTTCCTTTGCCCGGGCATTTTTGAATTCATCGGTGCTGTTCTGCGTGGGCGCCATGTCCATCCTGGGATCCATTCAGGCGGGGATAGACAAAAACTATTCGATCATTTTAACCAAATCGATGATGGACGGCTTTATGTCCATGGCCCTGGCCGCCGCCATGGGGATAGGCACCCTATTTTCCGCCCTTACGATCCTGGTCTACCAGGGCGCGCTCACCCTGCTGGCGGGAAGAATCGCTGCCTATGCCAGCCCCCAAATGTTGACGGCAATATCGGCCTCCGGGGGCGTGATGGTGCTGATGATCGGCGTTAATCTGACGGGACTGCGTGCCATAAAGACTGCGAACTACCTGCCGACCCTAGTATTTTCCGCTCTTTTTGTGGCATTAGACCCCCTGGTGCGGAGTGCTCTGCCCATTTGACAAGAGGCCGGGGACGAAAACTTTGGAAAAAAGGATGAAAAAAGACAAAATCCCTTGACTTTTTTTAATCCTTGTGGTACCTTTTAAGGGTACTGTGTAGCAATGCACCGCGATGTTTTTTCGCAGTGAAAACTCGTACGATAATTTATAGCAATGCACCGCGATGTTTTCACGAAGTGAAAACTCGTTGGTAATTGCGTAGCAATTACCGGGGATATAGCTCAGTTGGTAGAGCGATAGGTTCGCAATCTATAGGTCAGGGGTTCGAATCCCCTTATCTCCACAGCCACAAGTATAGTATGATAAAACACGCAAGGAAATAATATGGAAATTGAATCCGGTGTCCTGCGGATTCGTGGGAAGTGCATTCTATATGAAACCGCCCGCACGAATGCGGGCGGACTTTGCAATTAATATTTCTGCCTTGCCACGATCAGGTTCCGGGCGTTGGACTGGAAGCTCAGGGCTCTGATCTTCAGCTTGTCCTTCAGCAGCTCGTGGAAGATTTCTATCATGTTTTCACAGGTGGTAATCTTCTTGGTCACGATGAGTCGGCTCTGCGGCGAGGCCCACGCCAGGGTACCTTTGAAAGCCGTGCCCCGCTGGGTGTTGTCCTTGTCGCCGTCCTTGATGCCTTCCTTTGCGTAGACCCCGAGGATCGCCTCCAAGAGGG
>JAITMZ010000110.1 GCA_031290725.1 Spirochaetaceae bacterium | reverse complement strand
CCTGTTTGCCGTGTTGCTCGGGATTGGCGAAACGGGCGCACCGGAATTCCATGGTGTCCAACCAGAAGAGATTCTTCTGGGGCAGCCGCTCAAAGTTGAGGAACGAATCCAACCAGTGTTCAAAATCGCAAAGCGCTGTCATGGCGTATCCGGCTGTGGGCAAATTTATCGCTCGAACACCGTGCCGTCCGACCGGGCGCCGAACACCAGGGGTCGATTTTGGGTAAAAAAGCCGTTTTCCACCACCCCCACGATGGCATTGATGTCTTTTTCCAGAGCCGCGCTGTCCACCGGCTCCTTCCACAGGCAGTCCAGGATGATGTTCCCGCTGTCGGTGATCACCGGCCCGGCCTTCCGCACCCCCTCACGGAGGGTACAGACGGCCCCCAGTTCGGCCAGCCGCGCCGCCACAGAGGTCCGCGCCTCTTCCACCGCCTCCACCGGCAGGGCGAAGGCGGTGCCCAGGTGTTTCACGAATTTTGATTCATCGGCGATGACCACAAAGCGCTTGGAATTATACGCCGCGATTTTCTCCCGGAGTAATGCAGCCCCCCCCCCCTTGATAAGCCGGTTTTCCCCGTCGATCTCATCCGCCCCGTCGATGGTCAGGTCCAGCGTTCCGGCGATCCCCCGGGCGTTCAGGGAATACACCGGAATCCCCCAGTCCTCGCAGGCGATGCCGGTCTGAAAGCTGGTCACCACCGCCCGGACGTCTGTGAGTTTTCCGGCCTGAATCAACTCCGCGAGGCGTTTCACCCCGTGAATCGCCGTGGACCCGGTTCCCAGCCCGATCTTCATGCCGCTCCGGATCAGTCCCCGCTCAACCAGGCTGTCCACGGCGTGGGTACCCGCGAGTTTTTTCTGTTCGTCCTGTGTCATAGCCGTAATTTTCATCAGTATGTTTCTCCTGTAAAAAGTTTGAATTGCTCATAGGCCTGATAGTGCAGCATGGAACGACCGTTGGATATTCTGCACCCCGCGCTTTGGGCCCTCGCCAGGAGGGGCGTCAGTTCCGGGGTGTAGATGATGTCGTATACCGCCTCTTTCCCGTTGAACAGATAGAAATAGAGAGGATCCGTGCCGGGACCGGCCTGTACGGCGTCCAGCCCCACGGAGGTGGCTTGAATAATGAGATCATTGTATTCCCCCAGCAGCCGTATTGATTCCGGCCCCAGAGAAGCGAACCGGAATTTGTACAGCCCCGCCAGCTTTTTTGCCCTGGCCGCCGTGCGGTTAAACACACAGGCCTTGCCGTGCAGTTTGCACACCGCCCAGGCCACCGCTTTTGCCGCGCCCCCCGCCCCGATGATACTCACCCGCAGGCCCGATAGTGTCTTTTTTTCCAGGAAGTCCTGCAAAGCCCGCACCATACCGATGCCGTCGGTATCGTATCCCACCCATCCTTCGGCGGTCCGCAGGAGAGTATTGCAGGCCCCGACTTGTTTCACCGATTCGCTCTGCAGCTTCAGGTTGGCAAAGGCGCTTTCCTTGTGGGGCACGGTGATGGACAGGCCGCTCATGCCGATGAAGCCGGCGAATTCCTTCACTTCCCCGTACTCCTTTCCCCTGATCGGGATATACACCGCATCCAGATTGTGTTTACGGAACGCCGTGTTGTGAAACAGGGGGCTCAAGGTGCTTTTGAGGGGATACCCGGCGATTCCGAAGATTTTGGTGTTCCGGGTGATCCGTTTAATCCCATACATATCATGCAGGGTGATGGGATCCACGTGGTCCAGATCCGGAGCGCCCAGGGGCTGCGGGATGCCGTCGGCGGGGGAGCTGAAGGTGAGGAAAGATTGCAGCCGTTCCGCCAGAATGCGGGAGGGGAAACCGTACTCTCCCATGAGGCACAGGATATAGTCGCCTCGGCTCAGGGCCATGGCTTCGGCAAAAAATGTGGAGACCTCGTGCAGATTCCGGGGGGTGCAGGCGATCTTCGCGATTTCATACCCCGTGATCTTAAGACTGTTGATCTTTGCGGCGATGTTGGTAACGCACTCGTTCAGGTTGTGGTAACTGCGGATAATCCGGGTATCAAAGGCCAGGGCCGCTTCCTGGAGGCTGGGCACGTAAAAGTCCTCTTCAAAATCCACATAGGCAAAATTCTTGCTTCGATCCTGGTTGGCGAAGGCCATGGCTTTGGCAAAAAGTATGGTCCGGTGCGCCTCTCCGCCGATATAGGCACCCCCGTCAACCTGCCTGCGGATCGTGAGGATGCAGGGCAGGCCCGCCAGTTCCGGGAATTTCCTGATGTGAAGCCGTTCGTTCTCCGTCAGACAGTCCGCCCGTAGTTCCACCAGGTCGATATACCTGCGGTACTGTTCCACCATGGCCAGGTCTGCGTTAATAGTGCTGCCGGCGGCGCACAGACATATTTTTGGAATCGCCATATACGCTCCTTGGAAATCGCTGTTTAAAAGAAAGTATAACATATTTTGCCGGATGTGTCCAGGCGGTGCGCCTGGGATTCCGCGCCTACTGTAAGCGCTGAACGGTGGTTTGGGCAGGCCGGCGGGGGCGGGCGTGGCCCTGAACGTCCTCGCCCCTGCATAATAGTTGAGTTTTAAGGTATTGCTTAGCTGTAGAATGTTCAGTGCCCCGTCCGCCCCCGCCCCTGACATGCCCTGCGTCAGCCCTCCTATGCTGGCACGGCATAGTACCCCTATGACGGCACATCATAGCCCCAGCGCCCCCTCCGTGGGACATTCCTCATAATTTTCTACAGAGGAAGAAAGTTTCCCACAGAGGGCACAGAGGACACGGAGTAAGAATTTAATCCTTTTCCCCTGCGTCTCCGCGTGAGGTCTCTTCCCCCAAAAACGCCCCCTGCCTTGCGGCTGAGGGCTGTCGTTCAGTGCCGGCGCGTGAAGTGCCGCCGACTGCACATGGAGTTAGCCGTTGTTCGTCGCCACACCCAGGATGACCAGACCTGCGGTGTTAAGGTCTGTGCTGTCGCTGTTGTTGGCGTTTGCATCTTCCACGAAGGTCGTGCTGGCGCTTATGGTGGCGCCTGCTGTCACGGTGGTTGTGGTTGAGGCGACGGTGCTGCTGATATAACCGGCCGTATTGTCCGCATCCATGAAGACGTTCGTCGCAGTAGTTGTGGCGGCGGCCAGTTTTATAGCCGTATCGCTGTTGCCCCGTGTACTTGTGCTAATCAGCTTGCCCATTGTGGCTTTGCCCGCGCCGGCGGCGTTGAGGAAGAAGCCCGCGCCTTCACCGGCTGCGCTGCCTGCGGTCATCGTCAGTATGGTGCCCGGATTCAGAACGACGGAGCCGCCGCCTGACAGGTCGACAATCGCCTTGGTAATCGAGACGCCCGCGGCGGTCGCGCCGGTGGTCAACGACAGGGTGCCGGTAAACGTGATGACGTCGCCGGTCGAGGCATTGGTCGTGCCGGTAACGGTTGCCGCTGTCGCGCTGGTCGCTACAATGGCTGTCCCGCCGCTGCCCGCGTTCGTAATACCAACGCTGCCGCCTGACGTCCCGCCGAGCAGCGCCAGGACGGAGCCGCCTGCGGTAAGGCTGGTGGTTGCGAGGGCATCGTAGTCAAAGTAGACGCCGCCGCTGATCGGAATGGCAAGGGTCGAGGGGTCATCGAATTCCAAGCCGGTGGCCGGGGCCAGCGTGATTTCGCCGGCGGTCGCCGCATAATCCCCCGCGCCGCTGATAAGCAGGTTAGCCCCGGTGCTGGTGCCTACGACAACCGTGCTGCCTTCGCCCAGGGTGATCTTCTGTCCTTCCTTAATCACATAGCTCGTGGCAACCACCACTTTGCTGCCTGCGGCAACGGTAAGGTCTGCGGATGCGCTGCTTACGGTGCCGACCTTGACGGTCTTGGCGCCCGTGAGCTTGGTGATTATGGGGATGGCGACCGTCGCGGCGCTCACGTCAATCGTGCCGTTGCCGGTTACGGTGAGGCTGGCCGGGGTAGT